>JBJOMF010000133.1:0-5807 GCA_046052505.1 Bacteroidota bacterium
CAAGGCCGCGGCAGGTTATATGGCTGGTTTCAATGATCCCGAATTCGTCGATGAGCTCAATACCTTCACCCTTCCGATGCTCACGGGGGGCAATTACCGGGCCTTTGAGATCATCGGGGATTCGATGCTGCCTACGCCCAGCGGCTCCGTGATCGTGGGGGAGAAGGTGAACGACCTGGAGGAAGTCAGGAACAACGCAGCCTGCATCGTGGTCTCCCGAACCGAAGGCATCGTATACAAGCGGGTGCAGAAGAACGGACGCCAGAAGAACAAGCTCACCCTGATCAGTGATAACCCGTCTTACCATCCCTACACCATCAATGCCGAGGAAGTGCTTGAGATGTGGCAGGCCCAGGTGGTGATCTCCAAGACCAACACCCAGAACCGCTGGGACATGTCACAGCTCGCCCATGTTGTCAGCAATTTGCAGGATCAGGTGAATACGCTGAAAAAGCGCATGAACTGATCGGTTTTTTACCCGGTTTACGGGGTAATGCTCCTTCGGACCCTGCCGTACCTCAGTTATCTTTGCGGTCTGGTGTTGCCATGCTCAAAACCCTCATTCCTTTTCTGTTCCTGCTGATGGCCCTGCCAGCCTCCTCGCAGGAGAAAACCCTTCTGGCGGTAAAAGTCATTCGCCCGCCACGCATCGACGGATCGCTCGATGATTCCGCCTGGATCGATGTGCCGGCCGCTACCGGCTTCACCCAGACCTATCCATCGGCCGGACAGCCGGCATCCCAGGAAAGCCGCATCCGGGTCGTATATGACAACAGTGCTATCTATGTAGGCGCCTACCTCTACGACGATCCCGCACGCATCCGGCGGCAGCTGACGGCACGTGATGATGAACAACAAAAAGATGTCGATTACTTTTCCGTCTTCTTCGATACATACCGCGATCGTCAGAACGGGTTCCAGTTCGTCGTGACATCCGCCAACGTACAGTCCGACGCCCGGCTCGGACCTAACCTCGGCGGGGGAGGGGGCTTCGGGGATTTTGGCGACAAGACCTGGGATGCCGTGTGGGACAGTAAGGTCCGGATCCAGACCGACGGTTGGACGGTCGAGATGCGGATCCCCTATATCTCACTGCGCTTTGCCAAGCGCGACCTGCAGGACTGGGGCATCCAGTTCCTTCGGCAAACCCGCCGAAACAATGAGAATTGTTATTGGAATCCCGTATTGCCACAGGTGAACGGTTTCGTCAATCAGTTCGGTGTCTATCAAGGGCTCAAAGACCTGCAACCGCCCCTGCGGCTGAGTTTCTCGCCCTATGTTTCGGGTGGATTTCGCCGCACCCCCGAGATCGGGCAAGGATTTTCCGGAACCTGGCTGGGCAACGGCGGAATGGACGTGAAATACGGTGTGAATGAAAGTTTCACCCTCGATGCGACCCTGATCCCCGATTTCGGACAGGTGATCTCCGATAATGTGATCAATAACCTGTCGCCTTTTGAAGTGCGCTTCCAGGAGAACCGACCCTTTTTCACAGAGGGTACGGAATTGTTCAATAAAGCCGGTCTCTTCTATTCCCGCCGCGTGGGTGCCATCCCCGGGAAATACCAGGCCGTACAGCGGCTCGCAGCCACCGATCCGCAGTGGCAGATCGTCCGCAATCCGTCCGTTACTCAGTTAGTGAATGCGGCCAAGTTCTCCGGGCGCAACAGCCGCAAGCTCGGTATCGGCGTGTTCAATGCCGTCACGGCCTCCATGGAGGCCCGGTTGCGGAAGGTGTCTGACGGCCAGGACACCCTGATCGAAACGGAACCTTTGGCCAATTACAACATCCTGGTGATCGACCAGGCATTGCAGGGACGCTCGTCGGTCACATTCACCAATACGAATGTCATCCGGAACGGCAGCGGCCGGGATGCCAATGTCTCTTCGTTCGATTTCAGTCTCTTTGATAAGAAAAATCTATACAACCTGCGGGGTACGGGCCGGTACAGCCGGATCTTCGCAGCGACACCCTACGATGGGTACAACGGTACCCTGCGCTTCGCGAAGGTCAGCGGTAACTGGCAGTATTTCGTTCAGCAGGCGGTGGTCTCGGCACGTTATGATCCCCGGGACCTGGGCTTTCTGCTCTTCTCGAACAATGTCAGCAGTTCCGCTGCCCTGGGCTACAGCTGGTTCACACCGACACGCCACTTTCTGACCTACAATTACCGGATCAGCGGACGCTATACCCGACTCTATAAGCCGGGGGCTTATATCGACCTCAATCTGGAAGGCAGCAGTTTCTGGGTCTTCCGGAATTTCTGGGACCTTTCCGTACGGACCGGGTTCACCTTTCCGCAGCATGACTATTTTGTACTGGGAGACCCGCTCACCTACCGCCGCTTTGTCATTCGCCCTTCCTTCGGTTATGTACGGGCATCGGGAAGTACGGATAGCCGAAAGAAGGGGTACCTACGGGGCGATCTGGTCCTGTCCCGCTTTTTTCGGTCTGCTCCCGGAAAAAAATATCATCTGGCAGAGGTCGGTTTCCGCTACCGGTTCAGCAACCGGCTGACCCTCGATCTGTCGCACCGTCATGAAGCAGAAACCGATTTCATCATCTATGCAGGTCGGGAAACCACCAACGAGCCGATCGTGGCCTTTGTGGATTTCGCCGATATCAGCTCCGTGCTCTCGGGTATCTACAATTTCACCCCTCGGATCAACCTCACGCTACGCGCTCGACATTACCTCAGCAGGGTCCGGTTCGATCGATTCGCGAATGTGGACACCCGGGGGCACACGTTACCACGTGCAGGCAGTACCTCGTACGATAATGTGAACATCTTCAATGTCGACGCTTTCCTGACCTGGGATTACCGGCTGGGAAGCCGCCTCATAGTGGGTTATAAGAACTGGTTGGGTGATGATGCATCCGTTCTTCCTTCCGGCAAGAACAACTACCTCAACAATCTGGGTCGGACCTTTGGCCTCCGCCATGGCAATGAGTTCACTCTGCGGTTAATCTATTTTCTGGATTACGACCAGCTCCGGCGTCGTACTCAATGAACCTGTACGATGCCCGTCGGTGTGACGGCATATACGGTATCGGATCTATTGGGTCGTACCTGACAAGTACCGGTGAAGTGGCTGAAGGCAGGCAGCCACACCTGATGCCCGTGATAATAAAAGCAGGGAAATGTGAGCGACTGACGTCCGCCGCCGCGTATCGTGATCGCCGGGTGCACATGTCCGCTGAAAACGAATTCCTCGTGGCTCCCGGCATCTGCGGGATCGTGTACAAAGCGGAATCCGCCGAACCGCCATTCCCGATCGTGAAGTGTGATACCGCAGTCATGGTACCATTCCGGGCCCAATATATCATGGTTGCCCCGTACCAGATCGATCTGCAGGCCGGGTAGGTCGTTCCGCCATTTCCGGAACAATTCCAGTTCACGGTTTGCCGAGCTGTGGGTAAGGTCGCCGGCGATCAGGAGGCGCTTGGCACCCGTAAGGTGCAGCAGGGCAATCAGCCGTTGCAGGTCAGCCTTATAGATCGATTGCGGCATGGCGATTCCTGATCTGCGGAAATGCCCCGTCTTCCCCAGGTGAAGGTCGGCTACGATCAGGGTTCGTTCCTGTTCCCAGTACAGGCCACGGTCCGCATACATCCACAGGGTCTGTCCGGAAAGGATATGTGCCAACGGAGGAAACATCGGGGCGTAAAATTAGGCATCGGTGGTTTCAGTCCGCACGAAGATCGGCCTGCATCCTACGCACACGGTCTTCCAGTTTTTCGGACGAAAGGTCTTCCCGCATGCTGTCGACCTTGATCGGAAAGCAGAAGGGGGTCAGTCGTTCCGGAGCGGTGATGATGATCTTAGCGGATTGGATCCGCTGCAGCATGTCCCGCAGGCGGGCCTCTTCCATCTGCTGGTCGAACACTTCTCGATAGGCTTGCCGCAACAGCAGGTGATCGGGGTCATATTCGGTGAATACGTTAAACAGGAGGGAAGCCGATGACTGCAGGTGCCGTGCCTTTTTTCGTTCTCCGGGCATGCCCTGGAAGATCAGACCTCCGATGACGGCAATGTCGCGGAATTTCCGGCGGGCCATCTCGGTACTGTTCACGCTGCGCTGGATGTCGGTCAGCAGGTTATCCGGGGAGAACAGTTCGTGCACATTGGTATCATCGAGCGGGATGGGCTGGTCGCTGAGCAATTCGAAGCCATAATCATTCATGGCGAACGAGAATGTGATCGGCCGGATGCGGCTGATCCGGTAGGCGAGGATGGCCGCCATGGCCTCATGTACCAGCCGGCCTTCAAAAGGATATACGAAGAGATGGTGCCCATCGTCGGTATGGATGTGCTCTATGAGCAGTTCGTTCGTTCCGGGTACATGGGAAAGTTGCCGTTGCAGGTCGAGCAGGGGGGCCAGCACCGTCAGCTCCACATCGTCCGGCCCGGTCATTCCGGTGGCTGCCCGGTCAAGTGCCTCGCGGAGTTTTCTCCCCAGGTGGGCACTTAGGGGCATGCGCCCCCCCGTCCAGCTGGGAACAATGGATTTTTTCTTCTGCGACCGGCGCACAAGGGCGGTCATATCCTTGATCATCACCAGTTCCAGGTTGCGGCCTGCCAGGGTGAATACATCCCCCGGTTCGAGTCGGGAGATGAAATATTCCTCGATCACCCCAAGGGTGCTGCCGCCGATGAGCCGTACATTCATCATAGAATCGCTGACGATCGTACCGATATGAAGACGGTGCCGCATGGCTACTTTACGGCTGCGGATCACATGGCGGCCGTCCCCCTCCACTTCCACCTTCCGGTAGTCATCGTATTGACTCAGGGCCTGGCCACCCTCGGTGATGAAATGCAGCAGCTCCCGCCATTCATCATCCGACAGGTCACGGAAACAGTAGGTAGTCCGGATCTCGGGCAGGATCCGTTCAGGCAGGAACCCGTCCGATACGGCAAGCGTACACAGGTATTGCAATAGCACATCGTAACACAGCAACAGCGGCTCCCGGTCTTCGACATGGTTTTCCGCAAGGGCGGATTTGAGCGCAGCCGCTTCGAGTAATTCCAGGGAATGTGTCGGCAGGAAGTGGATGCGGCTAACGGCATCAGGTTGGTGTCCGCTGCGCCCGGCACGCTGCAGAAAGCGGGCCACGCCCTTCGGCGAGCCTACTTGTACCACCGATTCCACGGGGCGGAAATCAACGCCAAGGTCCAGGCTTGCCGTGCAAACGACCGCCTTGAGGTTACCGGTATGCAGGTTGTCCTCGATCCAGGTCCGCAGTTCACGGTCGATGGACCCATGGTGAAGGGCGATCGATCCCGCAAGCTCCGGACCTACATCCAATAAGGTCTGATACCAGGTTTCGCTCATGCCACGGGTGTTGATGAAGATCAGCGAGGTCTGACTTTCCTGTATGACAGGCAGCACCTTGCCGGCAAGTCGAATGCCCAGGTGCCCGGCCCAGGGATATTTCTCGATCGCTTCGGGATAAATGGATTCTACCCTTGTCCGTTTTTCAAGCCCGGCCTTTACGATCACACCCGGACTGCCAGTGGGGGCCATCAGTACCTCACAAGCTTCTTGCAGGTTTCCGATGGTGGCCGATATGCCCCAGACCCTGCAGGGGTCGGTATGGAGGCGTGCCATATGAAGTAATCTCGAAAGGGCCAGTTCCACCTGAACGCCTCGCTTGCTGCCAAGCAATTCATGCCATTCGTCAACGGCGATGATCCGAAGGGTACGGAATGGTGCCGCCTGGTCTTTTTGGGCCAGAAGCAGGTGCAGACTTTCCGGCGTGATGATCAGCACCTCGGGCATGCGCTTCTTTTGCCGGATGCGTT
>JBJOMF010000134.1:0-3406 GCA_046052505.1 Bacteroidota bacterium
GACGTAGCCCACCAGATCCTTGACAAGATCGCCCGGAACATCATCACGCGCCCATGAGCCGCGACCGGAAGATATCCGTTATCTGGTATGCCGCGACCGATGTGGTAACGGCCGCCCTGGCATGGACCCTCTTCTTCCTCCTGCGTAAAGTCCTGCTCGAACAACCCATCACCGAACAGGGAATCCTGCAGATCGACCGACGATTCTGGCTGGGCATATCGCTAGTTCCGTCGGGCTGGCTGATGCTCTACCTGTTGGCAGGCAGCTACCAGTCTCTCTACCGGAAATCAAGGCTGAACGAATTCACTAGCACCCTTGTGACAGGCCTCATCGGCTGCACACTACTTTATTTTTTGCTGCTGCTGGATGACATGCCTGGCAACCAACGCTATTATTTTACAGGGCCCGTACTCCTTCTCATCCTGCACGTAACGCTAACGTACTCAGGACGGCTCTTACTGCTGAACCGGGCCAAGCGACAATTGAGGAACGGACAGGTCCGATTCAACACCCTGCTGGTCGGGCATCTGGAGCCCGCCGAAGCGATCTTCCGGCAAACCCGTGATACCCTTCGCGAAGTAGGCTTTCACTACTCCCACTTCATAGCCGTAGGACCCGACGATCCGTCGAAGTTCCTTACCGAGTTGCCGCGTGCCGGCACCCTGGACCAGATGGAGCAATCGATCGATGACCATCAATTCCGCCTTGTGGTACTCGCCATCGGCCGATCAGAGCAGCCGCTGCTGGATTCGCTGATCGGTCGCCTCAGTGACAAGGACATTGAGATACGTATTCCTCCCCAAACCGTCGATATCCTTTCGGGCTCCGTACGAACGAGCCATGTGACCGGGGCGGCATTGATCGACCTGCATACGGCACCGATGCCGCTTTGGCAACAACATGTCAAGCGCATCCTGGATGTTTTCGTTGCGATCCTGGGCTCCCTGCTGCTCGCCCCGTTGATGGTATATGCGGCGATTTGCGTACGACGCTCCTCGCCCGGTCCGGTGATCTTCACACAGGAACGTATCGGTCTGCGGGGGCGGCCGTTCAGGATGTACAAGTTCCGCTCAATGATCACCGATGCCGAGACAAATGGTCCGGCCCTCTCTTCAGCCCATGACCCACGGGTGACCCCCTGGGGACGTACGATGCGAAAATGGCGGATCGACGAACTGCCGCAGCTCTGGAACATCATACGCGGTGATATGAGTCTGGTAGGGCCCCGACCGGAGCGACAGCACTACATCGACCAGGTCGTTGCCCGCTATCCGTTCTATAAGCACGTGCTAAAAGTGAAACCCGGCCTTACCAGCTGGGGTATGGTCCGCTATGGGTACGCAGAGAACACCGACCAGATGATCGAACGCTGCCGGTACGATCTGCTTTACCTGGAAAATCTCTCCCTGGCCGTTGACCTCCGGATCCTGCTGCATACCGTCCGTATCCTCGTCAAAGGCAAAGGCAAGTGACCCCAAAATTATTTGCACCCCTCCGGGGCGCACTCTACATTTGAAAAAACATCGATCCTTGAAAAGAGGCCATCTCCTGCTGTTGGGGGTCCTGCTGACCAGCCTGCCCGCATTGCCCCAATATTTCCAACAGCAACTTCGTTACCGGATCGATGTCACGCTGAATGATGCCGACCGAACACTGGACGGCTTCGAACGCATCGATTACACCAACCGCTCCCCCGATACGCTGCGCTACATCTGGTTCCACCTCTGGCCGAACGCTTACAAGAACGACCGCACCCGTTTCTGCGATCAGTTACTGGAGAACGGCGACACCCGTTTCTATTTTTCCAACGAAGAGGACCGCGGCTATATCAACCGGATCGACTTCAAGGTCGATGACCGGACGGCCTCCACTGAAGATCATCCGGAGCACGCCGATATCATCAAACTCCTGCTGCCCGATCCCCTGCCTCCGGGAGGAACGACCCGCATTACCACCCCCTTTCATGTGAAGCTCCCCCGGAACGTATCCCGCGGCGGCTTCAACGGGGAGACCTTCCAGGCCACCCAATGGTATCCCAAGCCGGCCGTGTATGACCGAAACGGCTGGCATCCGATGACCTATCTGGACCAGGGTGAGTTCTATGCCGAATTCGGCGATTATGATGTACGGATCACCCTTCCGGCGAATTATGTAGTGGCAGCGACCGGCCGGCTGCAGGACGAAAACGAACGAAACTGGCTCCGCAACCGCTCCGGCTTTTCCTGGCAACCCGTCAAACAACGCATAAAAAATCCGGCAGGTCAATATATAACCCGCTACCAGAACGTTCCGGCCTCGGACAAGAACAACAAGACCCTGCAATATGTACAGGAAAATGTGCACGACTTCGCCTGGTTCGCCGACAAACGGTTCATCACTGCCATGGACACCTGCCAGCTTCCCTCCGGACGTACGATAGATCTGATCACCTATTTCACACCGGGACGGGAGGGTATCTGGAGCCAGGCTACCTCATACATGAAAAAGGCCATCCGCTTTTACTCGGGGTCCGTGGGCGATTATCCCTATTCCATCGCCCAAGCCGTGGATGGACCGGCCGGAGCCGGTGGCATGGAGTACCCGACCATTACACTGATCGGCTCCGTTCCGGACCGCCGAAGCCTCGATCTGCTCCTGGCCCATGAACTCGGCCACAACTGGTTCTATGGCGCTCTGGCCTCCAACGAACGCGACCACCCCTGGATGGACGAAGGAATGAACAGCTTCTATGAACAACAATATACCAGGTCGCGCTACGAACGGACCACCTTCTGGCCGGACCGTTTGCTGGAGACCGTGCAGGCCGAACGTACGGACCAGCCTATCGAAACCCCGTCCGATGCGTTGAGTACGATCAACTATTCCCTGATCGCCTACCAAAAAGCCTCCGTATGGATGCAGGAACTTGAAAAGCGCCTTGGCAAGGATAGCTTCCAGATGGCCATGCAGGCCTACTACAAACGCTGGATGAACCGGCACCCTGCACCTGCTGACTTCAAAGAAACACTGGAACAAGTTTCGGGCCGGCAGATGGACGATCTCTTCGATCTGCTGAAACAGACCGGCCCTCTCCCGATCCAGCAACGTACCGGATCCCGAATCGCATTCCCATTCGACGCAAAAAAGATCCGGCGCTATCAGGAACGACCAGTTCGCAACCAGCTCCTGTTCAGCCCGGCCGCCGGAGGGAACAGTTACGATGGTGCCCTTGCCGGTCTCCTCCTCACCAACATACAGCTGCCCCCCACCCGCTTCCGCTTTGGGATCGCCCCGATGTACGGTACTGATTCAAAAAAATGGGGCGGGGCCGCCTTCGCATCCTGGGCCTTCTTCCCGAAGGGGCCCTTCCGGAAAATCGAGACCAGCATCCAGGCGGCTGCCTTCAGCATGAACGAATACCGTGATC
>JBJOMF010000135.1:0-12207 GCA_046052505.1 Bacteroidota bacterium
CGTGTTCACGATCAGCGGCACACCGACTCAAAGTGGCAATTTCAATTTTACGGTCACGACAGTAGGTCCTTGTGTGAAACCATCTCTAACCGGGTCGATCCAGGTGATCTCCAATGCTACCATCTCACTGACCTCCGCACCGGGTACGGACAACCAAACGATTTGTATCAACACCCCGATCATCCCGATCACCTATGCCGTCGGAGGTAGCGGTACTGGGGCAACCGTATCCGGCTTGCCCACGGGCGTAACGGGTTCCTATGCTTCGGGTGTGTTTACCATCAGTGGGACCCCGACCCAGAGCGGCACCTTCCCATACACGGTTTCGTCGGTCGGCCCCTGTGGTATACCCACGGCCAGCGGAACAATTAACGTGAATCCAGATGCCTCCATCACCCTTACCTCTGCTCCGGGCACCAATGCGCAGGAGCTCTGTATCAACGCACCGATCACCCCGATCACCTATGCCGTTGGCGGAACCGGCACGGGAGCCGGCGTCACCGGACTCCCTACCGGGGTGACCGGTTCTTTTGCGGGCGGTGTATTCACGATCACGGGTACGCCATCGGTAAGCGGTACTTTCAACTACACAATAACCACGACCGGGATCTGTCAGGCTGCGACCGCCACCGGTACCATACTGGTCAATTCCCTTCCGACGGCTGCCTTTATCGCCAGCGTACCTTCCTGTGAACTGGGAACCATTCAGTTCACTGACCAATCCGTTCCCAATTCCGGTGCCATCGTAAGCTGGGCCTGGGATTTCGGTGACGGCGGCACGTCTACCCAGCAAAATCCGGTTCACACGTATGCCGCGGCTGGAACATACAATGTAACGTTGGTGGTAACGACCAATAAGGGCTGCATCAGCACGACACCGTCACAAGCCGTTACGATCTATGCCAAGCCACAGGCCGGCTTTATCAACCCGGAGGTTTGTCTGGATGATGCTTTCGCGCAGTTCACGGACACCAGCTCCGTCGCCGCCCCGGAGGTCATCAACAACTGGAACTGGGATTTCGGCGATGGTGGGGTAGCATCCGTCCAGAATCCGCAGCATCGCTATCTGGCCATTGGTGCGTATAATGTTCAACTGATCATCACTACCGGAAGGGGCTGCAAGGATACCATCATACAGTCGATCTTTGTGAACGCCAGTAATCCCGATGCGAATTTCATCGTTCAAAATCCCACCACGCTCTGTGCAAATGATTCGGTAGCCATTGCTGAAGCGTCTACTGTATTTCCGGGTTCTATCACCAAAGTGGAGATCTATTGGGACAATGTGGGCCAGCCCGGTGTTTTTTATACCGATAACAATCCGGTAACCGGTAAGATCTACAAGCACCTCTATCCCAACTTCCAGACCCCGCTTACCAAGAATTTCACCATCCGCTATCGCGCTTACTCCGGAGGTATTTGTGTCAATGATGAATTTAAGACCATTACGGTGAATGCTGCTCCCAAGGTGCAGTTTGGTCCCATACCGAATATCTGTCTGGACGCCGTACCCTACCAGATTACACAGGCCAGAGAGATCGGTGGTGTGCCGGGATCCGGTGTCTTCACTGGTCCAGGAGTGTCGTCAACCGGCTTGTTCAACCCGGCCACGGCGGGTCCGGGGGTGCATACCATTTGGTACAAATTTACTGGTACCGGCGGTGGTTGTGCGGACAGTCTCTCGCAAACCATCAAGGTCTGGATCGCTCCGGTCGCTGATTATAGTGTCAGTGCGCCTGTCTGCGAGCGGCAGCAGGTTACCTTCACTGATAACTCCAGTTCTGCGGAAGGAACGCTGGTGCAGTGGCGCTGGAACTTCGGAGACGGGACACCCCCCGTAAACAATGCGGCGGGTACACCTGTGAATCATACGTTTGGCGGATTCGGGATCTTCAATGTGAGCCTGAACGTGGTGACCAGTAACGGCTGTGTCAGTACGGCCAAGTTGATCCCTGTAACGGTCAATGCACTTGCACGTCCCCGATTCAGTTTCCCGCCCATCAGCTGTCTGCCGAACGCATTGGTCAATTTCACGAATCTTTCCACGCTGCCTGGCGGTGCGATCGGGGACCTGACGTTCCTGTGGAACTTCGGCGATCCCGGAAGTGGCACGGTCAATACGTCCACGCAAGTGAACCCATCCCACAATTATGTGGCGGTCGGACCTTATAGCATCAGGCTAGAGGCCACCACATCGGCAGGTTGCGTACACGACACGACGGTCATATTGAATACCATCAACCCGCAGCCGATCGCCTCCTTTACTACGGATAAAGTGGATGTCTGCGTGGGCGGCAGCATCCTCTTTACCAGTACCAGCAATCCCGCAAATGGTATTGCCACGCAATGGAATTGGGACATGGGCGACGGAACGATCCGTACGACACCTTCTTTCAACTACACCTATGCCTTGCCCGGCCAATACGACGTAAGCCTGTACATCTTCAATAACCTGAATTGCAAGAGTACGGTCTTCACCAAGTCGGTTTCCGTGAATCCTTATCCCGATGTGGATGCCGGCCCCCGGAAGTTCATGCTCGAGGGCGGACAGGTTCAGCTGACACCGACAGTGATCTTCAATTATCCTGCAACGTATCGCTGGAGTCCGGGACGGTATGTCAGTGATTCCACCCTTCTTTCGCCGATCGCACGACCACCCGACGACCAGTATTTCACCCTGACCGTTACCAGTGATAAGAACTGCAGCCGAAGCGACACGGTGTTCGTCAAAGTGCTGAAAAAACCCGATATACCGAACATATTCAGTCCGAATGGTGATGGCGTACATGATACCTGGGTGATCAAGTACATGGACAGCTATCCCGGCTGCACCGTAAATGTGGTCAACCGTTACGGACAGCTGGTATTCCGGTCCGTGGGCTATGCCACGCCATGGGACGGAAAGACCAATGGAAAGGATGTTCCTGTTGGAACTTATTATTACGTGGTAGACCCCAAGAACGGGCGACAGCCCATTACGGGATATGTGGATATCATCCGATGAGCATGAAGCGCTTTTTCTTGTCAGTCTTTGGGATCCTGGGGATCTGTTCACTGGCCTCTGGCCAGCAAAAGCCACACTACACCCAGTATGTGGTCAATCCCTTCATCATCAATCCGGCCATCGCCGGCATCGATAACTATACGGACCTCAAGATCTCCGTTCGGGACCAGTGGGTAGGGATCAACGGTGCTCCGCTTACAACCTATCTGTCGGTTCACAGTCCGATCGGGAAAAATGACTACCGACTTTCCGCCACCTCGTACAGCATGCCCGGGGAGAATCCGCGGGGGAAACAGTATTGGGAAAATTATACGGCTGCCGATCCGCATCACGGCGTGGGTCTGACCGTGGTGAACGACCGCACGGGCAATTTCAGTTTCTTCAGCGCTGCGGCTTCCTATGCCTATCATCTGGGACTGAATCCCACGACCAATCTGTCCGGAGGTCTGTCCGCCGGGATCACCAAGGTAAGCCTCGATCGGACCAAGGTCGATTTTGACGGGGTGGGGGACCCCTCCGACCCGGCCATCGGATCGGCGACCACAAGGGCCATCACCCGGATCAAACCGACCCTGGCAGCCGGGATGTGGCTGTATTCCCGTAGTTATTTCGTAGGCTTTGCCGTACAACAGGTCGTACCGCAGACGGTGGACTTCACGGACGACAATACCGCTATCCTGACGAAAAGCCGGTTTGTACCACATCTCTTCCTGACCGCCGGTTTTCGCTTTTTGGTCTCAGACGACATCAATATCATCCCTTCCTTCATGGTGAAATACATCCGATCCAGTTCCCTGCGCGAGTTCCAACCTGAAGCGAATGTGAAGGTCCAATACCGGGATCTGCTCTGGCTGGGCGGCAGTTATCGGTATGATGAAGGGTATGCCGGAATGCTGGGACTCAATGTGAGCAATACTTTTAATGTGAGTTATTCATTCGACCGCACCAATGGACGTAATATTCTCAGCCCGTTCAACAATGGCACCCATGAGGTGGTGCTGGGTTTCCTGATCGGAAACAAATTCAGTGAAGCTTGTCCGCGGTGCTATTGAATTCGGCCATCGCTCACTTCAATCCTCGTTTTTCCTCGATTCGATCGCGGCCTGTATCTTCCGCCATTCCTTTTCGCTGAAATTCTCGTTGTTTCCACTGAGTGTTCGAATGATCAGCCGGGGGGTGGACCCGTTGAAATAACGATCGATCAGATCCCTGATGATCAGTTGTTCGGTCTCCTTTCGCTTCACGGCTGCCCGGTAAACATGCGAACGAGCCGATACGTCGCGACGTACCAGTCCTTTTTCCTGCATGATCTGCATCAGTTTCAGCGTGGTCGTATAGCCGGTCTTTCTGGATGCTGCCAACTTCTGATGGACATCGCGAACAGTCGCTTGTTCCAGTTCCCAAAGTACCTGGAGGATCTCCCATTCCCCGTCGGTGGGTTTTATGAAGGCGGGTTTACTCATGTCGTTCTGTTGTCACAAAGATACAGTCCAGGATCCGCCGTGACAGTTCACAGCCGGATACAAAAATCCCCCTGACAGGCAGGGGGATCTCGTTATGTTCGCTGGAGGGTCAGGGCATTTTTCGGTCTTCCCGGATCACCAGTTTGAGTCGTGTCTGACCGCCTGCATGGATGCGGTATTTCTCCAGAACTTCGGGCGCTTGCAATGCTCCGTTGATCAACAGGGAATCCCCGCTTAACTCGATGGTGTAATCGGGTCCATTGATCAGGCCGTCAGCCCGAAGGGCCTTGACCAGCGCATGTTCTTCCGTGGCATCCATGGTGACCGTCATCTCTACGGCACCGTGTGCCTTTTTGTTCCCCTCGGGGTTCATCTGGGCCAGGGTAGGGGCGATGACAAGGGAAACGATGGACATCAGTTTGATCAGGATGTTCATGGAGGGTCCGGACGTGTCCTTGAAGGGATCGCCGACGGTATCTCCGGTCACCGAAGCTTTGTGGGGTTCAGATTTCTTATAGAAGACCTCGCCATTGATCTCAACACCCTTTTCAAAGGATTTTTTTGCATTGTCCCAGGCACCCCCTGCATTGTTCTGGAACATGCCCATCAGTACACCGCTGACCGTTGCACCGGCCAGAAAGCCGCCCAGTGCTTCGGGGCCGAACGCAAAACCAATAGCCAGCGGAGAGATGATGGTGATCGCTCCGGGTAGCAGCATCTTACGGATGGAGGCCTGGGTGGAGATGGCCACGCATTTGTCATATTCGGGCTTGCCTTTCCCTTCCATGATGCCCGGAATGGTCCGGAACTGCCGGCGGACTTCCTCCACCATGCTCATGGCGGCTTCACCAACGGCACGGATGGCCAGGGAGGAGAAGATCAGGGGGATCATACCGCCCACGAAGAGGGCGGCCAGCACTTCAGCTTTGTAGATATCGATGTGCTGATTATCGGGCATGGCAACACCTACAAAGGCGGCGAATAACGCGAGGGCGGTCAGGGCCGCGGATGCAATGGCAAATCCTTTTCCGGTGGCTGCGGTCGTATTCCCCACGGCATCGAGCACATCGGTCTTTTCCCGTACTTCCTTGGGAAGTTCGCTCATTTCGGCGATCCCGCCGGCATTATCGGCGATCGGACCGAAGGCGTCGATGGCCAGTTGCATGGCCGTAGTGGCCATCATACCGGCCGCTGCGATCGCAACACCATAGAGGCCTGCACACTGGAAGGATCCCCAGATACCCGCTGCCAGTACCAAAATGGGCAGGAAGGTGGATTCCATACCGACGGCCAGCCCACCGATCACATTGGTCGCATGACCCGTGGAGGACTGCCGGATGATGGAATTGACGGGGCGCTTACCCATGGCGGTATAATATTCGGTGATGATACTCATCAGGGTTCCAACGGCAAGACCTACGCCGATCGCACCCAACACACCCCACTTGGTGAAGGTATGGTTCCGGAGTTCCATGCTTTCAGGAAGGATATAGTATACCAGTCCGATGGAGGCGATCGCTGTCAGGACGATCGAGCCCCAGTTACCCATATTCAATGCTTTTTGTACGTTATCGGTGCTGATGCCTGCATTGTCACTCACGCGAACGAACCAGGTACCCACGATGGAGAACAGGATCCCGACCCCGGCGATGAGCATGGGGAGCAGGATGGGGGCCAGTCCGCCAAAGGCATCAGACGAGTGCGTTTCCTGACCGAGTACCATCGTTGCCAGTACTGTAGCCACATAGGAACCGAAAAGGTCAGCGCCCATACCAGCCACGTCTCCAACGTTGTCACCCACATTATCCGCAATGGTAGCGGGATTGCGGGGATCGTCCTCGGGAATACCCGCTTCCACTTTGCCCACGAGGTCGGCACCCACATCGGCCGCTTTAGTATAGATGCCGCCACCCACACGGGCGAACAGGGCGATCGATTCAGCGCCAAGGGAGAAACCGGTCAACACCTCAATAGCCCGTACCATTTCTTTCGAATCGACAGGGGCACCGGCGGCAAAGAGCTGTTTGAATACGATGAAGAGACCGCCCAGACCGAGAACGGCCAGTCCGGCCACACCCAGTCCCATGACGGAACCACCTGTAAATGAAACATCCAGCGCCTTGCTCAGGCTGGTACGTGCCGCATGGGCGGTGCGTACATTGGCGCGGGTGGCCACTTTCATTCCGATGTAGCCGGCGGTGGCGCTGAAAACGGCACCGATGATGAAGGCCACGGAGATCAGCCAATGCGAGTTGTCGTTGGCACGCGCCATGAAAGCGAGGAGGATGGCCACGATGACCACGAAATATCCAAGGATCTTCCATTCGGCACGCAGAAAGGCCATTGCGCCCTCGGCGATATATTGGCTGATATCCTTCATCCGGTCGTTCCCGGCATCCTGACGGGATACCCACTTGAACTTGATCAGGGTGTACAACAGGCCGATCAGGCCCATGACAGGAACGAGGTAGATCAATTTGTCCATAAGCATTGATTCGAGTAAAAAGTTGGTTTTCCGGACTGATTATTCCGGCCGGCAAAGATAGGGGATGACCGGCAATTTCAGGACTGGATTTTGACCGGACCGGCAAGGAAAAAACGGGTCCAATCATGTGATCCGTAAGGTATTACGATCTCAGGTTCGGTTGGTAAACAGTGGCATAGGCCGCACCCAGGAAAGCAGTTATATCGGATGCCAGCATCGATTCCTCCGAGAGGTCAACCGCCGCCAGATCGCCCGCCCGTCCGTGCAGGAAAACGCCCAGCCTGGCTGCTTCGGAGGGGGGATATCCTTGCGCGAGCAGTCCTGTCAGTATCCCCAGCAGCACATCCCCGCTACCTGCAGTGGCCATGCCCGGATTGCCGGTTGGATTAAAATAGCCAGTGCCATCGGGAAGGGCGATGAAACTGTGATGGCCTTTGAGTAGAATGATCAGTCCTAATTCGATCGCCTTGGAACTGGCCAGGTCGGTCCGTTGTGCATCGTTGTCAGTTGCTCCGAACAGCCGTTTGAATTCACCGGGATGCGGGGTGAGTAGGGTGCAGGGTGGAAGGGCTTTGAGCAGATCGGGACGATTCGCCAGGATATTGAGAGCATCTGCATCCAGTACCATGGGTCTGTTGACATTGGTTATCACCTGACCGAGCAGGTTTTCTGTCTCGCGAGCCGTTCCGATCCCCGGACCGATGCCGATCGCATCGAACCGGTTCAGGTCATCGATCCTTGTCGTGAGATGCGTATCATTCGAATCTGTAATGACCATCGCTTCCGGAACCGATATCTGCAGGACCTCATATCCGCAGGCAGGGATCTGTGTGGTCACCCGTCCGGCCCCGATGCGTAGGGTTGCCTGGGTGGCCAGTACGGCGGCTCCGATCTTGCCCTTTTCGCCACAGATCAGCAGGGCATGTCCAAGGTCGCCTTTGTGTGCCGACCGCTTCCGGGGTTTGTACAGCCTCCGGATATCGGTGTCGTCGAGCAGGAATCGTGATGTTGCTGCCTGATCGAGGAAACCCGGCAGCAGTCCGATGTCCAATACATGTACGGATCCGATCATTTCCTGATTGGAAGGGTAGAGGAAGCATGCCTTTATAGTCTGAAAGCTTAACGTATGCCGGGCACGTATGACCGGTATTCCATCGGCGGTGCCATCGGCCATCAGCCCGCTGGGCAGATCGATTGATACGATCGTCCGGCCGGATCCATTCAGGTGTTGTATGAGCCGGGCCGCCAAACCGGAAACCGGGCGGTTCAGTCCGGTGCCGAACAGGGCGTCGATGATCACGCGGTCTTCAGGGATGGCATGCAGGTGTTCATCGGACTGGATAAAATGGATATCAGTACCGGTCATGGCATGCAGACGGGCCAGATTTTCCTGAAAGTCCGGCGTTCCGATATGACCGTATTCGAGAATATGTACCGACACGCTGCATCCCTGTTGCAGCAGCATCCGGGCCATGGCGAGCCCGTCGCCACCGTTATTACCCTTGCCGCAGAAAACGGCAAAAGAACGCTGTAGCGGCAGTTGTTTCATCACCCAGGCCGTACAGCGGGCCGCTGCGCGCTCCATCAGATCGATCGATGCGATAGGCTCCTGTAGGATCGTATAAGTATCCCACTCGCGGACCTGTGCGGCATTCAGGACCTTCATAAAAGGCGGTTGTTTGTGTGGTAAAGGTGCGAATGCTTCCGGAAAAAATATATGATCGTAATCGCCCGGTGTATGAAAACACCGTAAATCGGCACGGGAGGGGGGAGATTTCGTTACATTCGCTTATGACCTCATCCGCAACCACCAGTTATCCAAAGGAAAAGGTTCGGATCCTGTTCCTGGAGAATATCAGTGAGGTGGCGGTTCGGAATTTCCACCGGCACGGGTACTCGAATACGGAGCGGATCGGCCGGGCGCTCAGCGAGTCGCAATTGATACAGGAGCTCCGGGATGTGCATATATTGGGTATTCGGTCCAAAACACAGATAACCCGGCAGGTATTGTCGGCAGCAAAGAAACTACAGGCCATCGGTTGCTTTTGCATCGGGGTAGACCAGGTCGATCTTTTGGCGGCCACGGAGCAGGGGGTTGTGGTGTTCAATGCGCCCTATTCCAATACCCGTTCTGTGGCGGAACTGGTCATCGGGGCATCGGTGATGCTGATCCGTCGCATTCCCGACAAGAACAAGGCGGCGCATGAGGGACTTTGGATGAAAGAGGCGAAGGGCAGTTATGAGCTCCGGGGTAAGACCCTGGGGATCGTTGGATATGGGAACATCGGTTCGCAGGTGAGTGTGCTTGCTGAGTCTTTGGGCATGAAAGTCCTGTTCCATGATGTGGAAACCAAACTGCCGCTCGGCAATGCGGCCAGTGCCGGATCTCTCCGCGAGTTATTGCGTCGTTCCGATATCGTTACCCTGCATGTGCCGGATACTCCGCTCACCCGCAACCTCATCAACCGGACGAACCTGAAGCAGTTCCGAAAAGGAGCGATCCTGATCAATTATGCCCGGGGCGAAGTGGTCGATCTGCAGGCATTGCGCCA
Organism: Bacteroidota bacterium; assembly: GCA_046052505.1. Taxonomy (GTDB): domain Bacteria; phylum Bacteroidota; class Bacteroidia; order Chitinophagales; family Chitinophagaceae; genus JJ008. The sequence goes on from JBJOMF010000135.1 coordinate 9,505, forward strand.
ATCCATCCTCGAGGGTCGGATCGGCGGTGCGGCGGTGGATGTTTTTCCCTCGGAGCCGGAAAAGAACGGCGACCGGTTCCAGAGCCCGTTGCAGGACCTTTCGAACGTATTGCTTACGCCCCATATCGGAGGCAGTACCGAGGAGGCGCAGCAGAACATCGGCGCAGATGTGAGTGGAAAGCTTTTCGAGTATCTGGAAAAAGGTGTTACGTTCGGCTCCCATACCGTACCCGCCCTGGCATTGCCGCCGCAGGAGGGAAGTCACCGGATCCTGCACATCCACCGGAACGTACCGGGTGTATTGTCCGAGATCAATACATTATTATCGCGCAACAAGGTCAATATCCTGGGTCAATACCTGAAAACGAACGAAACGATCGGTTATGTGGTCCTCGATGTTAACCGGAATATTTCTCAGCATGCCATGCACCTGTTACGGGGTGTAAAGGATACGATCAAGGTGCGGGTGTTATATTGATGGATCTACCATTATATGTTGTTTTTTACCGGATCGATTCGTAGGCGCTTCCCACCAATATCATTTCACCATCGGTGAGCGCATCGCTCTTGACCTTTACGATGTGGCTTCGGAGTGTGTTTCCGGACAGGGAAACCGGCAATTTGATGGTTTCGATATCACCGGGTTCCACATTTTGTATCGTATAGAAATCGGTACGGATCGTTTTTCCCGCCGCATCAAGCAAGGCAACCTCTACGATCGCTTTTTGGAACGTGATATCGTTCAGTTTGTTCGTGACTGTGATCACCGCATTTGAGATCCCGGCGGGTCCGTTCTTGTATACCGGATCGGATACGAGGTACTGATCGATCTTTGACAGGATCTCATTCTTGTCTGGCAGATTCGCCAGACTGTCATCGGGTTTCAGGGTGGCGCCGGCGTCCGGGCCTTCCGATTCTGGGATCATCACGCCGCCGTTACGTTCGGTCGCTGCCGGCGTTTTTTCTGTTTCCTTCTTGGCCTGTCCGCAAGACAGGATCAGGGTGGTCATTATCAGTAGGATCAGAACCTGTGCTCGTACCATGGTGCGGTATTTTTCACAATACTAAGTCCTAAATGGCTGTTTTAGAATACCCAATAACCACATATTTTATCTTTAAATTAGTCTAATAATTTACATTATGTTAAGTTGTGTTTCAATAAAACAAGGGGCTTTGTTAGCCCCTCGCTTGGAAGTTGGGTGATTATTTGATGGTTTCGTACCGGTCGTTCCACTTCTTCTCCTCCGCCTCGAACTTGGCGGCACCGGCCAGGTCTTTTTTATTCCGGGCCTGTATTTTTTTATACGAGAAGATGTCGGCCAGGTAGTTGGCTACTTTCTTGTATTGCTGTTTGTCCCGAAGTTCCAGTGACGATTTGGATGCAAAAATGGCGGCGGCTTTTTCATACGGCTCCCGGGCCACTTCCAGCGCATCCCCGTACTGTTTGTCGAGCAGATCGCGTTTGGCGATATCATCTTTGGAGGCCATGGTTCCGGGTTTGGTTCGGGCCTTCATCTCGGCTGCATGTACTGACCGGGCATCATTCAACTTGATGGCCTTGCCTATGTAATGGTCGCCCATGAAAAGGTACGGGATCTCGTAATCGGGCTTGGAAGCTGCCGCTTTCCTGAAACCGGCGATCATCTTGGTCTCCAGTTCATTGTAGTTCGCCGGCATGACGGCCCCTTCCCGGTAGGAATCCAGCGTATCGAAAATGATCTCTCCCATGATCTGATTGGCTTTGAAATTGTCGGGATCCGTTGCCAGGATTTCCTCTACCGCCTTGATCTTTTCATGGAATCCGTCCACCAGTCCGATGGCGAAATCGACCTTGTCGTACGTGAAGTACTCGCTTTTCGGATACAGGTCCTTTCCGATATTCTTGTATTTTTCGAAACGGCTCATGTCCTTCCTGGTGAAATAATGATTGACCAGAAAACGGTAAACGCTCTCGTAATCCTCACCCGGTATCCGGGCATCGGCCAGCCGGCCGTAGTAGTTGGCGGCCTCATCGCTCTTCTTGCTGCTTTCTGCCGTAATCCCGGCCAGGATGAGCACGTTGGTATCGATCGGCGCGGTAATGATCTTGTTGGCAATCAGCAGATCGGAATACACAACAGCCCGCTCCAGTTTTCCGAATCCCTCCTCCCATTTTTTCTTCGTATAATCCTGATACCCGTTCGAATAATAGAACGAATACAGGTTGATCGGTGCATTCTGGTAAACGGGGTCCTTGATCAGGGGGATGGCACCGTCCAGTTCCCGGTACTTGCCAAATGCGGCATCGGCCTCTGCAGCCAGTTTCAGGGCATTTTCCGCCGTTCCTTTCAGTGCATCGTTCATGATCATCGAGGCATAGACGGTCGCTTTGAGCATGTAGGCTTCCGGCTTGGACGTGAACTTGGCATTCCCCATGTTCTTGTCCACCTCTTCTTTGGCCTTGGGCAGCTGTCCGAGTACCAGCATGTTTTTGATGTTATCGTAATTCTGTGCGTCCGCCGCCACGGCAATTCCTGTGAGCAGCAGCAGGTAAAGGGCTTTCTTCATGGTAACTGTTTATGAACTGTTAAGGTATAACCGATCCTTACTCTTCCGATGATGGCATTTCGGCAGAATCCGTTGCCTGCTCCTCTCCTTCAGGGCCGTTCTCTTCCTTCTCGTCATCATCCAGGTTGGTGATCGCGGCGATCTCATCCCCCTCAT
>JBJOMF010000136.1:0-5129 GCA_046052505.1 Bacteroidota bacterium
AAGGTGTCGCCGATGAAGTCCCGCTCCTCCGGACTGGCGGCCCGCGTGGCGATCACCATGCGGACCGTATCGACCATGAGGTCCTTCAGGCACTCGGCCTCGGGCTTGTAATCGACGATGATGCGGGTGGCCGGATGCTGCGACATATAGACCTTCACATGCTCATCGATCACCGGACGAAAGGATTCGTCCACACTGATGTGTATGGTACCCCTATCCTTATTGTCAGGCAGCTCATCCCGCTGCGCACGATAGGATTTACAGCCGGCCGACAGCAGGAGCCATGTGAGGTATGCAAAAAGGCATCTCATTTAAAATAGTTTTTCCGGTAGCCCCGGTAGATCCGCCAGGCCCCATACACCACGGAGATCCCGCCGAAGACCTTTTCCAGTGCATCCGGACGACCCAGGCTCTGGTTGACCGGCAGGGAGGGAAACTGCATCCGGAACAGAAAGAACAGCCCCATCAGCAGGATCAGTACGCCCATTCCGTAATCCATCAGGGATCGCATCTGCGAGACCTGCTTGCGCTTCCGCTTTTCATATTCTTCGAACATGGCCCATATTTTTTGCGACAGGGACGGACCCTGAAAAACGGTCCCCGGCAGCACGATCTGCCAGGGACCCATAGGCCAGCAAATTATCATTTTTTCGCTACCGTCCATCCGCTTGTTCCATTTTAACCCGCCCGCACATACAGGAAAGATGCACCCCGCACGGGATTCCATAACCCGGCGGCCGCTTCGGATTCCCTATCGCCCCACCGGTTATCTTTGTATCATGAAGATCCTCATGGTCTGCCTGGGTAATATCTGCCGAAGTCCACTGGCAGAGGGCATCCTGCAGGACCGGTCCTTTAAGGCAGGTTTAACATGGAGCGTGGAGAGTGCCGGCACCAACCGTCACCACACCGGTGAGCCACCCCATCCGCTCTCCCAGAAAGTGGCACGTATGAACGGCATCGATATCAGCCGGCAACGGTCGCGCTGGTTCCGGCCGGAGGACATCCGTGAATTCGACCGTATCTATGCCCTGGCCGGAGATGTGCTAGAAGACATCCGCCATATCGCAGGGCCCGCATTCGACCGGTCGAAGGTCGACCTGCTGATGAACGAACTGCATCCGGGGAAGGACCTCGACGTCCCCGACCCGTGGTACGGACCGGAGGAAGGATATCATCAGGTGTACAAGATGCTGGATGAAGTGTGTGAACGGATCGTGGAACGGTACAGAACCAGCGCCCCCGTACCTCCCAACGTACAAGCCTAAATACGCTGCATGAGCAAACCTTCCATACCTCAGGGCACCCGGGATTTCGGGCCGGAAACGGTCCGCAAGCGGGATTTCATATTCCGAACCATCCGCCACGTGTTCGAATGCTACGGCTTCCAGCCATTGGAAACACCGGCTTTCGAAAACCTCGAAACGCTGATGGGCAAATATGGCGAGGAAGGCGACCGGCTGCTGTTCAAGATCCTGAACAACGGCCTCGACCATGCGGACAAGTCCGCACAGGCCCGCGAGGAATTTGAGAAGGTGCTCAACGGACGAAGCACCAAAGGCATCACGGAACGTGCGCTGAAATACGATCTCACGATCCCTTTTGCCCGCTATGTGGCGATGAACCACGCCCAGCTCAGCTTCCCCTTCAGGCGCTATCAGATACAACCTGTGTGGCGTGCCGATCGGCCGCAGAAGGGCCGATACCGGGAGTTCACCCAATGTGATGCGGACATCGTCGGGAGCAACTCCCTGTGGAACGAGACCGAGCTGATCGGTCTCTATCATGACGTATTCAGCCGACTCGGACTAAACGATTGTACGATCCGGATCAATCACCGGCATTTGCTGACCGCACTGGCAGAAATCTGCGGCGGTACCGAACGTCTTGCCACCATCACCATTGTGATCGACAAGCTGGACAAGATCGGCATCGATAAAGTGATGAGCGAACTGACGGCCCGCGGCCTCAACGCCGTGCAACTGGAAACGGTGAGAAACTACCTTTCCATCCAGGGAGAACCCCGGATGGTTCTTACGGACCTGCAGAAACTACTGGGCGACACAGGGCCTGCCCGCACGGGTATCGATGAGCTCCGCCGGGTGCTGCAGCAACTGGACGGGAGACAGATACCGGTCTGTATCGACCCGACACTGGCTCGGGGACTGGATTACTACACGGGAATCATCCTGGAGGCCAAAGCGCCTCCTTCGGTACAGATCGGCAGTCTGGGTGGTGGTGGACGCTACGATGACCTCACCGGACTGTTCGGGGTTCCCGGCATCCCCGGTGTGGGCATCTCGTTCGGGGTAGACCGCATCTATGATGTGATGGAGGAGTTGCGGCTGTTCCCCGCCACGGTGCACATCGGTACCCAGGTCCTGTTCTTCCATTTGGGGGAGGCAGAAAGCCGGCAGAGCTTCGCATTGATGCAAGCCTTACGGGAGAAAGGGGTTCGCTGCGAGCTCTTTCATGAACAGTCAAAATTCGACAAGCAGTTCAAATACGCAGAACGCCGGAACATCCCCTATGTTGTGATCATCGGCGAGGAGGAACTGCGCAACGGCACCTGTGCGATCAAAAAATTGGCCACCGGCGAACAGGAAACCCTGCCGGTCAGCTACCTGGAACAGTATCCCTTCGTTTGACCGAGTCTGGGGAGATTGGGTAGGATTGCACGTTGGTTGAGGACGTGATGCAGTAATGCGGTACTGGCCGCTCAGCAGGATTCATACACCACTGCTGCGCCTTGTCCGACACCTATGCACATCGTGGCCAGTCCGTATCGTACCCTGCGGCGTTTCATTTCATGCAAGAGCGTCACCGAGATCCGGGCACCGCTGCAGCCCAGCGGATGACCCAGTGCAATGGCTCCGCCGTTCACATTCACCCGCGCAGGGTCAAGCCCGAGGTCGCGCATGCAGGCCAGCGACTGCGAAGCGAACGCCTCGTTCAACTCCACCAGCCCGATATCATCCAAAGACAGACCGGCCCGCTCCAGGACCTTGCGGGTCGCCGGCACCGGACCGATACCCATGATGTCGGGGTCCACGCCCGCTACGGCCATGGACACGACCCGGCCCAACGGTTTCAGATCATATTTTTTCACCGCCGCCGCCCCCGCGATCAGCAAGGCCGCCGCTCCATCATTGATGCCCGACGCATTGCCGGCCGTAACGGTACCATCAGCCGCAAAGGCCGGCTTCAGCGCAGCCAGCTGCTGCATCGACGTCGTTCGCGGATGCTCATCCTGTGCGATCGACTGCTCTACGGACCTCTCCTTCACGTGAACCGGCACGATCTCATCGTTCCAGCGACCCGCCGCCAGCGCCGCCGCATATTTTTCCTGAGAGGACAGCGCAAAGGCATCCTGCTCCTCGCGCGTCAGGTTCCACCGGCGCGCCACGTTCTCGGCGGTTTCCCCCATCGTATACGGATGATAAAGGGCCGCAAGCCGCTTGTTGATGAAACGCCAACCCATGGTGGTATCGTACACTTCAGGCCGACGGCTGAAAGCCTCACCGGGCTTGGCCATCACATACGGTGCCCTCGACATGCTCTCCACCCCGCCGGCCAGCACCAGGTCCTCGTCTCCACAGCGCACCTGCCGGGCCGCATCCATGACAGCCTGGAGCCCCGATGCACACAGGCGATTCACCGTTACCCCCGCCACGGTGACAGGCAAACCCGCCAGCAGCGCCGCCATACGCGCCACATTGCGGTTGTCCTCCCCGGCCTGATTGGCCGCTCCGGCCACCACATCGCCAATGGCAGCAGGATCGAGACCCGGCAGCCGGTCAAGCAGGGAGCGGATCACGCCGGCCAATAGATCATCCGGCCGCAGCGATGAGAGCAGCCCGCCATATCGGCCGATCGGCGTGCGCACCCCGTCTACGATGTATGCGGTATTCATGAGAAAGGTTTGGGCAAATATCCGTTTTTCCCTGCATCGACACAGGTTGGGTTATCTTTACCGTTCATGAACGACAGCACCCCCAACATCCGTCACCTGACACTCGCCGAACTGGAAGCCCATTTCACGGAACAGGGCGAAAAAAAATTCCGGGCCCGACAGGTCTATGAATGGCTCTGGCAGAAGCATGCCCTCAGCTTTGCCGACATGACCAACCTGAGCAAGGAGCTGCGGCAACAGTTGGGCGAACAGTTCCACCTCCCGGCACTGACCGTGGATGCCACCCAGTATTCGTCAGACGGAACGATCAAATCCCGCTTCCGCACCCACGAGGGCCATCTGATCGAAGGCGTGCTGATACCCACGCCCGACCGGCTCACGGCTTGTGTGTCATCACAGATCGGCTGCTCACTGACCTGCAAGTTCTGCGCCACCGGTTATATGGAACGCAAACGCAACCTGGAGTTCGACGAGATCGTCGACCAGGTGGTCCTGCTGCACCAGCAGGCCGAACGGGTGCACGGCCGGAAGATCAGCAATATCGTATTCATGGGCATGGGCGAACCCCTGCTCAACTACCGTAACGTCCTCCGCGCTATCGAACGGATCACCTCTCCCGAGGCCCTGGGCATGAGCGCCCGCCGTATCACCGTTTCGACGGCGGGAGTGGCCAAGGCCATCCGGCAGCTGGGTGATGACAACGTGCGCTTCAAACTGGCCCTATCGCTGCACGCTGCCACCGATGCGAAACGAAACGAGATCATGCCGATAAACGACAGCAACAATATCCGGTCGCTGGTGGATGCGCTGAACTACTTCTATAAGCAGACGGGCAACGAGATCACCTTTGAATACATCCTGTTCCGGGATTTCAACGACTCGCCCCGCGATGCCGATGAGCTGGTCCGGATCTACCGCCAGGTGCCGGCCGATCTGGTGAACATCATCGAATACAACCCGATCGACCGGGCCCGCTTTGAAAAGCCCGAGGAGGCCAAGGTCCTGGCCTTCATGAACTATTTGGAAAAGAATCGGGTAAACGCCCGCCTGCGACGCTCCCGGGGCCGCGATATCGATGCCGCCTGTGGCCAATTGGCCAATAAGGATCAGACTTTCTAAAAGAAATGCTAATGACCGCTCTGCTCCGTTAAACCCCGGAAGTCCCGGGCGGTCTCATTCATACCGGTGGCACAGAACCTGCCGGACGGAATAAAAA
>JBJOMF010000137.1:0-4889 GCA_046052505.1 Bacteroidota bacterium
GCCGCTGCGGAGATAGAGACGGCGCTGACGGATTCCGTGATCAGGGATGCGGTACAACAGCTTCCCCCGGAGATCTACCATATCGAGGGCGACGGGATCACCCGCAAGCTGATTGACCGAAAAGCGACGCTGTCGCGGACCGCCATCACCTACTATACTTTCATTTCAAGGGAGGTAAACATCACCGGCACCAACCAGAAAGAATTCTTCCGGGTCAGTGGCGAAGGCAACGGACTCCGCGTGAAGGTATATGCCCGGGAGCGGGGCAATGACACCAGTTTCACGATGTACGACCGCGTGTTCGACCCGTCCGTCACCCGGGAGATCCGGCTCTTCGGCCTGCACGATGAAGATATTTTCCTGGTCGACTCCAGTGCCCGCTCCCCCATCAAACTGCGCATCATCGGCGGCCGTGGTCTGGATACCTTCGATATCCGGGGCCGGGTCAAAACAATTCTATACGACCTTCATGATCCCCGAACCGGCGCGGATTATTTCATACGCGACAGCCAGTTCGCCCGTCGCCGTTTTTCCACCACACCGTTGGTGAACGACCGCAACCTGGTGGGTTTCCGGTATAACAGTACCCGTTTCCCCCGCTTGCATCTGAACTACAATTCGGACGACGGTCTCATCATCGGGGCCGGCTTCTCCCACCGGACACAAGGCTTCCGGAATCTACCCTATGCGACTGACCAGCGCCTGTCAGCTCTTTATGCCGTAGACCGTGGCGCCCTCCGACTCCGTTACACGGGCGAGTTCAATCATGTCTTTGGGAACACGGACCTCGTGATCCGCGCCCAACATGCCGCACCGGCCCTGCACAATTTCTTCGGACTCGGCAATAATACCCGGATCGACGAGCGGCTCCCCCGACGTTATTATCAGACCCTTTTCCGATATTCTGAAGCGGAAATCTTGTTCCGACGCCGATTGTACGACAAACTGCACCTGATGGGGGGACCGATGCTCGCATCCTACAAAGCCTCATTCGACCGCAACCGACAGACCATCCTTTCAAAACCAGCGGCCGCTGGCTTGGACTCGTCTTCGGTCTTTTCCCCGAAATCATGGGCAGGCGGCCGATTCATCTTCCACCTCGATAACCGGAACCGCGATTTCTTCCCGACACGGGGCATGGACTGGCGCAATGAGATCACGGCGATGAAGGGCCTGCGCGGGGAAAGCAACAGCTATGTGGCCTGGACATCGGACATGTCGATCTATGCCAGCCTTAAGGAGCCGGCAAAGATGGTCGCCGTTTTACGGTTTGGAGGCGGCCGGATCTATTCGCGGCAATTTGAATACTTCCAGGCCATGAGCATCGGAGCCCAGCAAGACTTGCCCGGATTCCGGAAGCAACGGTATGCCGGTCATGCCTCCTTGTATGGAGGCATGGAACTGCGCATGCAACTGTTCCAACTCAACTCCTATATCCTTCCGGGACCCTTTGGTCTGTCGGCCTTTTATCACAGCGGCCGGGTCTGGCAGCGGAACGATCCCCTGGGCAAAGGAAAATGGCACGGCTCGTACGGGTTCGGCGTCTATTTCCTGCCTTTCAACCTCTTTGCCATAACTGCCTATGCCGGCTATTCGGAGCAGGAAAAAATGCTCAACTTTACCCTCGGCACCCGTATCAATCTCACGTACTGAGTCTTGGATTATGATAAATCGGAACCGGCTTTTCTCGCGTGGAGGGCGTATTCCGTACCTGATCACCGGTTCACTGGTACTTCCTGTGATGGCCACATGGCTCGTGTTCGTTCGCCGGGACCCGGGACCCGACCAGCAGGTCTTTCAATGGGTGGAACCGATGCACCACACATCCGTGACGGCATTCATGAAGGCCATCAGTTTCCTCGGCAACCATCGCTTCCTGATCCCGGCGAACCTGCTGCTCATCTTCTTTTTGATTTGGCGCGGGAATAAACACCTGGCGGCACGCATCACCCTTGTGGCACTGAGCAGTCTTGCGCTGATGTCAGCGCTGAAGAACTTGTTCCGACGGAACCGTCCCGAGGATGCGCTGGTGCCCGGCATCACGAACTTCAGTTTTCCGAGCGGACATGCCTTGATGAGTGTCGTCTTCTTCGGATCGCTGATCTGGCTGGCATACAGATCTCCGCAACCGAACGGTTGTCGTATGCCGTTCATGCTCGGATGCCTGGTTATGGTGCTGCTGATCGGCTTTAGCCGCATCTACCTGCGGGTGCACTATGCCAGCGATGTAGTGGCAGGCCTGGGCTTCGGAAGCGCCTGGCTGGCCTGTTGTCTTCTGATCACCCGACGACAATCAACCCGTCAGGGCTTATAAAGAAAGCGAAGGATGGTGGAACGTGACGTGACTCCCTCGTTCGAGATATACAGCGTACCGTCGTTTTTGAACGTGAGCCCTTCCGGTTGAGGGAAAAGCTTCTTTCCCAGCTCATAAACCGCTTCCGGATTCCCATTCAGGTCTGCGACCACCAATTGGTTCGCCGCCGATGAAATGATGAACAATTTCCTGAGGACGGGATGGATCCCGGCAGCGGAGGGCTGGAACTTCGAGGTTTTATGCGGTGACATTTTTTTGATGGTGTCCGCATTGAATCGGAATACGGGGGTGTTGACGAACCCGATTGAATCGGGATAAAAGGCGAAAGCGCTTACCTCGGCCTTGCTGTCCATCGCACAATTCTTACACACGACGATCAATGCCTTACGGGCCGTATCGGCGTACATGGTCTCGAAATCGTTGACACCCGAGATCGACAATTTTCCCGCTTCCACACCGCGTACACCGGCACTGTCGCGAACGATGCGTGTGATCATCCCGTCGCTGCGCAGTACGTAAGGCACGCCGTTGTAGAGGGCAATATCTTCGTAATCACCCTTACTGCCGAACTTGTAAGGCGAGGGGGGCACGATGGCCTTGGTTTCCTTGTCGAGCACGAACAACGATCCGGACTCGTCATAATGGGCCAGAAACTCATTCGCCCTGGGATCCCAGGCCAGACCGGAGATTTCCTTGAGTCGCAGATCGAGTTTGATCGTTTGTACCTCCGAAAAGTTGTAATGCGGCGGCGATTGGATGATCCGCTTCTTTGCTTTGCAGCCGGTAAGCAGCAACCCGGCCACCACGACCCATACCAACCCTTTTTCCCGGATAAAAAAACGCATTCGTCCGATTTTGCTCTAAAATTATCAAAAGTTATCTTTATAGCATGACGGATGCGCAATTACTGATGCTGCAGGATGCCCGCTCGAGGGTCACATTCCTGTTGCTGAACAAGTTGGACAAGCGGATCTGCTTCCATGACCTCCGGCATACGGAAGAGGTGGTAGCCGGCTGTCAGCGGATCGCCGACCACCAGGGGATCGGCGAGGACGACCGTTTTGCCCTGCTGCTTTCCGCCTGGTTTCACGATACCGGATATACGACTGGACATGCCAAGGACCACGAGGCGGCCAGTGTCCGGATCGCCACGGAGTTCCTCAACGAGTATAAAGCGGGTCCGGAACTGGTGCGCACCGTCACCGACTGCATCCTGGCTACCCGGATGCCTCAAAGTCCGGACACCCCCCTTCAGGAAATGATCTGTGATGCCGATCTCACCCACCTGGGAACAGACTCCTTCGGATCGAGAAGCCGTGATCTGCGATCGGAATTGAATACCTTCGGCGGGAACGATGTTTCCAAAAAGGACTGGCGACGGATCAATATCCGCTTCCTGGAACGACACCAGTATTTCACCGCATATGGCAAAGAGGTCCTGCAGCCCGTTAAAGAACGGAACCTGAGGGCCCTGCAGGAAAAAGAAACCCAAAAAGACAGCAGTATGAAACCGGATAAAAAAGAGAAGAAAGAGAAAGAAAAACCGAGGGACCCGGAAGCGCTCGCCGCGGCAGAGGAGGCCAAGCGGAAACGGGAAAAGGAAAAGGAAGCGGACCGCAGCATCGCCACGGTGTTCCGGATCATGGCACAGAACCACACGAACCTGAGCCAGATGGCCGACTCCAAGGCGAACATCCTCATATCGGTCAACTCGATCATCCTGTCTATCATGATGGCCAGCCTGTTCGAGAAACTTCATACCGATCCCAATCTTCAGATACCGGTCGCCATCCTCACCATCGTTTGTGTCACCTCGATCATTTTCGGGATCCTCGCCACCCGTCCGAATGTATCGCATGGAACCTTCACCCGTGAGGATATCTCACAAAAGAAGACGAACCTGCTGTTCTTCGGAAACTTCCACAATATGAATCTGGACGACTACAATTGGGGAATGACGGAGATGCTCTCCGACAAGTACTACATGAATGCGAGCATGATCAAGGATCAGTACTTTTTGGGGGTGGTACTCGCGAAAAAGTATAAGTACCTGCGGATCGCCTATAATATTTTTATGTACGGCCTGGTGATCGCCATGGTGGCATTCACCATTTCCTTTTTGTTACCCGACGCCACAGAGGTCTATACGGCCGGCTGAGTCGCCACCGTATTTTCACGATCGTTCGAAGAAGGATCAGTTTTTTCCGCCCAGCATTTCCTCGAGTTGGAGAACCAGTTCCGTCTTGGTGATAGGCACACCCATGATCTTATTGTACCCCTTGGCATCTATGAGATACTGGTCGCGGATGATCCGGATGAGCTGCCCGTTATTGATCTCCGGGATCAGCACCTGATCGAACTTTCGGAGCAGGGTCCCCAGGTTTTTAGGGAACGGGCGTATGTAACGCAGGTGGGCATGGCTGACCTTCTCGCCGCGCGCCTGCAACTCGGTGACGGCCGATTTGATAGCCCCGTAGGTGGAACCCCAGCCAAGTACCAGAATACGGCCTTTGTCCGGTCCGCTGTCGAGCTGCTGCTCCGGGATGAAATTCGCGATACGATCCACCTTTTCCTG
>JBJOMF010000138.1:0-4438 GCA_046052505.1 Bacteroidota bacterium
AGGATACCTCGAACAGTGAGCTCGAGGCCGTTCAGTTCATCTACCGCCAGCTGCGCGGTGCGGATGCGCCGGACAATGAGACCGCCCGGGGTATCATCGATAAGCTGTTCTTCAGTGACAAACGCTACGACCTCGGTGAAGTAGGCCGCTATAAGATCAATCGCAAGCTGAACCTGGACCTGCCCCTCGGTAAGAAGACGTTGACTAAGGAGGATATCATCCTCATCATCAAATACCTCGTACGCCTTACCAATGCCAAGGCAGAGATCGATGATATCGATCACCTGAGCAACCGCCGCGTACGTACGGTCGGGGAACAGCTGTATGCCCAGTTCGGGGTGGGTCTGGCCCGTATGGCACGGACCATCCGCGAACGCATGAATGTGCGCGATAACGAGGTGTTCACCCCCGTTGACCTCATCAACGCCCGCACGCTCTCTTCCGTGATCAATTCCTTCTTCGGCACCTCCCAGCTGTCCCAGTTCCTCGATCAGACGAACCCCCTCAGTGAGATCACCCATAAGCGGCGTATCTCGGCCCTGGGCCCCGGAGGCCTCAGCCGTGAGCGCGCTGGTTTCGAGGTGCGCGATGTACACTATTCGCATTACGGACGCCTCTGCACGATCGAGACCCCGGAAGGACCGAATATCGGTCTGATCTCCACCCTGTGCGTACATGCCAAAATCAACGATATGGGCTTCATCGAAACGCCCTATCGCAAGGTGGATAACGGCAAGGTGGATATGAAGAAACTGTCTTTCCTCAGCGCTGAGGAAGAAGATCTGGCCAAGATCGCACAGGCCAATTCCGTCCTCAACGAAAAGGGCGAACTCACGGAAGAAAAAGTGGTCAGCCGCCAGACGGGTGATTTCCCCCTGCTCGATAAGCAGGAGGTGGAGTTCATGGACGTGGCGCCGAACCAGATCGTGGGACTGAGCGCCTCACTGATCCCCTTCCTGGAGCACGATGATGCCAACCGCGCCCTCATGGGCTCGAACATGCAGCGTCAGGCCGTGCCCCTGATCCGCCCGGACGTGCCGGTGGTAGGAACCGGCCTGGAAGGGAAGGCCGCACGCGATGCCCGGATCCAGATCCATTCCGAGGGGAATGGTGTGGTCGAGTTCGTGGATGCCAATGAGATCCATGTCCGGTATGACCGCGACGGGGCCGAGAAGCTGGTCAGCTTCGAGGACGATCTCCGGATCTACAAGCTCACCAAATTCATCAAGACCAACCAAGAGACCTGTATCAACCTGAAGCCCGCCGTGAAGAAGGGGCAGAAGGTGAAGCGCGGGGATTTCCTCACCGAAGGTTATGCCACCCGCGACGGGGAACTCGCCCTTGGAAAGAACCTGAAGGTGGCATTCATGCCCTGGAAGGGTTACAACTTCGAGGATGCCATCGTGATCAGCGAACGCGTGGTAAAGGAAGATCTGTTCACCTCCGTGCACATTTCGGAATACGAACTTGAAGTGCGCGATACCAAGCTCGGCGAAGAGGAGCTCACCCCCGACATCCCGAACGTATCGGAAGAGGCCACCAAGGACCTCGACGAGAACGGGATCATCCGCATCGGTGCTCTGGTCAAGGAAGGCGACATTCTGATCGGTAAGATCACCCCCAAAGGGGAAAGCGATCCCACCCCTGAGGAGAAACTCCTGCGGGCCATCTTCGGCGACAAGGCCGGGGACGCGAAGGATGCCTCCCTCAAAGCACCCAACGGTGTGGAAGGCGTCGTGATCGGCAAGAAGCTGTTCCAGCGGGCAAAGAAGGACAAGACCGGCAAGGTCCGCGAGCGGGCCGCGATGGACAAGCTCGAGCGGATGCACGAAAAGAACGAGGTCGACCTGAAGGACGTCCTGATCGAAAAGCTCACCACCCTGCTCAAAGACCAGGTGTCCGCAGGCGTGAGTAACAATTTCGGTGAAGTACAGATCGCCAAAGGAGGCCGGTTCACTGAGAAGGGCCTGCGCGCACTGGACTATGCCAACGTAAACCCTCTGGGCTGGACGGGCGACCGCAAGTTGGATGACAGCATCAATACCCTCTTGCACAACTACAACATAAAATTCAACGAGGAACTGGGGCGCTATAAGCGGGAAAAGTTCAACATCAGCATCGGGGACGAACTGCCCGCCGGGGTACTCAAGCTCGCCAAGGTTTACCTGGCCGTGAAGCGCAAGCTCAAGGTCGGGGACAAGATGGCCGGCCGCCACGGGAACAAGGGGATCGTCGCCAAGATCGTACGCCAGGAGGATATGCCCTTCCTCGAGGATGGCACGCCGGTGGACGTTGTACTGAATCCGCTTGGGGTACCGAGCCGTATGAACCTCGGACAGATCTACGAGACCATTCTCGGCTGGACCGGCGAGAAACTGGGTCTGAAATTCTCCACGCCCATTTTTGATGGAGCGTCCGTGGAGGAGATCGGCGAATACTGCAAAAAGGCCGGCATCCCGATGTACGGGCATACATACCTGTACGACGGTGAGACCGGTGAGCGCTTCCATCAAAAGGCCACGGTGGGTGTGATCTACGTGATCAAGCTGCACCACATGGTCGATGACAAAATGCACGCCCGTTCCATCGGTCCCTACAGCCTCATCACCCAGCAGCCGCTGGGCGGTAAGGCCCAGTTCGGGGGACAACGTTTCGGTGAGATGGAAGTGTGGGCCCTCGAAGCCTACGGCGCTTCCAATATCCTGCAGGAACTGCTCACCATCAAGTCGGACGATATCATCGGACGCGCCAAGACCTACGAGTCGATCGTAAAAGGCGATAACGTACCACGTGCCGGCGTTCCGGAGTCCTTCAACGTATTGGTGCATGAGCTCAGAGGATTGGGACTAGACCTGAAATTCGACTGATCCACGGCGCACCCGTCGTTGACCGTATCACATATTCAACACCGTCCGTTACCGCGGACGACCCAACAAAAAAGTTGAACGTACATGGCAATCAAGAAAGAGAACCGACCCAAGACCGGGTTTTCGAAGATCACGATCGGACTGGCCTCTCCCGATACCATTCTGGAGAAGAGCCATGGCGAGATTCTCAAGCCCGAAACCATCAATTACCGTACGTACAAGCCGGAGCGGGATGGCCTGTTCTGTGAGCGGATCTTTGGTCCCGTTAAGGACTATGAATGCGCCTGCGGCAAGTACAAGCGGATCCGGTATAAGGGCATCGTGTGCGACCGCTGCGGTGTAGAGGTGACGGAGAAGAAGGTGCGCCGCGAGCGGATGGGGCATATCAAGCTGGTCGTGCCGGTCGTTCATATCTGGTATTTCAAATCCCTCCCCAATAAGATCGGCTACCTGCTGGGCGTCAGTTCGAAAAAACTCGAAACGATCGTCTATTACGAACGCTATGTGGTCATCCAGGCCGGGATCCGGGCCGAGAAGGGGCAGCGCTACGGCGACCTGCTGACCGAGGAGGAATACCTCGATATCATGGACACCCTGCCCAAGGAGAACCAATACCTGCCGGACGATGATCCGAATAAGTTCATCGCGAAGATGGGGGCCGATGCCGTGCATGACATGCTGGCCCGGATCGATCTGGACCAGTTGTCCTTCGACCTGCGCAACGCAGCGGCCACGGAGACCTCTCAGCAGCGGAAGGCCGATGCCCTCAAACGCCTTAGCGTGGTCGAGGCCTTCCGGGATGCCAACACCCGGATCACCAATCGTCCGGAGTGGATGGTGATGCAATACATCCCGGTCATACCGCCGGAACTGCGCCCCCTCGTTCCCCTCGATGGAGGTCGTTTCGCATCCTCCGATCTGAATGACTTGTACCGCCGTGTTATCATACGCAACAACCGTCTGAAGCGCCTCTTGGAGATCAAGGCCCCCGAGGTCATCCTCCGCAATGAGAAGCGCATGCTTCAGGAAGCCGTGGACTCCCTGTTCGACAACAGCCGGAAGTCCAATGCCGTGAAGGCAGAGGGTGGCCGCGCTCTCAAGTCGCTCAGCGATGTGCTGAAGGGCAAGCAGGGCCGCTTCCGCCAGAACCTACTCGGTAAGCGTGTGGATTACTCCGGCCGTTCGGTGATCGTTGTAGGTCCGGAACTGAAACTGCATGAATGCGGCCTGCCCAAGGATATGGCCGCCGAGCTCTTCAAGCCGTTCATCATCCGCAAACTCATCGAGCGGGGTATCGTCAAGACCGTCAAGTCGGCCCGTAAACTGGTCGACAAGAAAGAAGCCGTAGTCTGGGATATCCTTGAAAATATTCTGAAGGGCCATCCGGTCATGTTGAACCGGGCCCCGACGCTTCACCGCCTATCCATCCAGGCCTTTCAGCCGAAGCTCATCGAAGGGAAGGCCATTCAGCTGCACCCGCTCGTATGTACGGCCTTTAACGCCGACTTCGACGGTGACCAGATGGCCGTGCACGTGCCCCTCAGCCATGCCGCTATCCTGGAGGCCCAGCT
>JBJOMF010000139.1:0-3238 GCA_046052505.1 Bacteroidota bacterium
AGCAGCTGCAGTCGGAACTTGGGTCTCTGTTACCCGGGCCGCAGCTTTTGGGGACCTCCCGAGTCGCCGTTGTACTGCCAGCGGCCGCACCGGGTCCGGGGAGCCGCTCCGCTGCGAAACCGGCCGTAGCCACTGGGGCTTCCGCTCAGCAACCGGCTGTGAAAGAGGTTCGAGAGACCCTCTTGGTCGGAGAGGGGACCGTTTCCCTTTTGCAGAAGAACGGACAGCTCGACATGATCTTCGACCCCCTGACAGAAGTGCCCACGCTGTCGCGGAACGATCCGGATAAAGAGATCAACGACCGCAGCGAGCCCGGTGAATCCCTGAACGACCGCCTTCGTCAGCCGCGAACGGAACTGGTGGAGGTCCTGAAGGAGACCCCGGTACGGGACCTTCGTAAGGCGATCGGTGTGAACGATCGATTCCTTTTCATTCAGGAACTCTTTCGCGGGGATGAGAGCATGTTCGACCGAAGTATCAAGACCATCAACAGCTTCAACATTCATGCTGAGGCGGAGTATTGGATCACGCGGGAGCTTACGGTAAAATTGGGTTGGGATACGGACGCCCCTGCCGTACAGCAATTCTATCAGCTTGTCAAGAGACGGTTCTCCTGAATGTAGGTGAGGATCCGGTTGACCGCCCCTGCATGGGCTTTTATGTAACGGCGGGCCTGTTCGCATGCCTGATCGTATGTAGCCGTATCCTTCAGCCAGGCACGGACCTGGAGCGCTGCCTCATCCGTTCCCTCAACGACCCGTGCACCTCCGAATTGCAGCAGACCGTCGGCCTCCGGATATTTTTCATGCCTCGGACCGAAAAGCACCGGACGGCCATAAGCGGCCGGTTCCAGAACGTTGTGAATGCCCATCGGCCTGAACCCCCCGCCAACGAAGGATACAAAGGCATATCGATACAGCCGTGACAGGAGACCGATCGTGTCAATGATCAGGACCCGTGCCAATTGAAGAGCCTCCGGATCGGCCTGCTGTGAATACCGAACGGCTCCCGGAAATCGTATCTGTAAGTCTTGAATGGCTTGAGTCGATATTTCATGCGGTGCGATGACCAACTTCAGCTCAGTCTCGGCCAGGTGGGCCATCAATCGCTGCAGGAAAATGACGTCTTCCCGCCAGGTACTCCCGGCAATGATCAGCTTTCTGCCATCGGCAAAGGTTTCCAGAAAGGGGAGGGACTCTGCCCGTCCCGCAAGCGCCTCCACCCGGTCGAACCGGGTATCTCCGGATACACTGACGAGGCGGCCCAGTCCTATGCCATCCAGCAAAGATCCCGAGTCCGCATTCTGTACGAATAAATGCCTGAAGCGGGAAAGCATCTTGCGCTGCAGCCCACCGTACCACTTGAAGAAGGACATGTCCTTTCGGAACAGGGCCGAAACCAGCAGGACCGGTATACCCCGGTATTGAAGCTTTTTCAGATAATAGTACCAGAATTCATATTTCACGAATAGTACCAGTTCCGGGTTTACCAGATCCAGGAAACGGCGGGCATTCGAGGGGCCGTCCAGTGGCAGGTAAAATACCCAGTCGGCCCCTTTATAGTCTTTTTGCGTTTCATATCCGGAAGGGGAAAAGAAGGTCAGTAATACCGCATATTGCGGGTAACGGCTCCGGATCGCTTCCAGTAGGGGGCGTCCCTGCTCGAACTCACCCAGGGAGGCGCAATGCATCCAGACGATCCGTCGTCCGGACGGTATCACGGCGCGCATACGTTCGAAGATTCGTTTTCGTCCCCTGACCCCAAGGGCCGCTTTGTGATGGAAGAGAGAACCGACCGACATGCCGGTACGGAACAGGAACAGGAAGATATTGTAAAGGATGACCTGCACGGCCGGTAGTTGTCTTTGACAAAAGTAGCGGCAAACCGGATCACTACCCCGATTTCGTTATTTTTGCAGCGCTTCGGATTAACATGAATATGCCCATGCGACCCATCCAGATGGTTGACACCCGTACGCAGTACCATCGGATCAAAACCGAAGTGGATGCAGCGGTTGCTGCGGTGCTGGAAAGCAGTGCCTTCATCAAAGGCAGGCCGGTGACCGATTTCGCCGAGCATCTGGCGTCCTACCTGGGTGTTCGTCATGTGATCCCCTGTGCCAACGGTACCGATGCCCTGCAGATTGCTCTGATGGCACTCGACCTGCGCCCCGGAGATGAGGTCATAACCCCGTCGTTCACCTATATCGCGACCACCGAGGTCATCGCTCTTCTGCGGGGCAAACCGGTCTTCGTGGAGGTCGATCCGATGACCTTTTGCATGGACCCGGTGGACCTGCGCAAGGCCATCAGCCCCCGCACCCGTGCCATCATTCCCGTACATCTTTACGGGCATGCGGCACCCATGCAAGAGATCCTTGCCATTGCCGATGCCCACGGCATTCCCGTGATCGAGGACAATGCCCAGGCAATCGGCTGCACTTACACGTTCCCGGATGGAAGGATCTGCAAGACAGGTACCATGGGTCATATCGGGGCCACCTCGTTCTACCCTTCCAAGAACCTGGGGGCTTTTGGGGATGGCGGGGCCCTTTGTACCAACGACGATGCGCTGGCCGCATCGCTCAGTATGATCGCCAATCACGGCCAGAGCCGACAGTACTACCATGACCGGGTCGGGTGCAACAGCCGGCTGGACACCCTGCAGGCGGCCGTGCTCGATATCAAATTGCGTCATCTTGATTCGTACAACCTTGCCCGCCGGGAGGCAGCGGCTTTTTACGACAAGGCCTTTGCTGGTTCAAGAGCGATCACGGTGCCTTATCGGGCTGCCTATGCCGGGCATGTATACCACCAGTACACCCTGCAGCTCGAAGGGGTAGACCGCGATGGCCTCAAATCCCATCTTGCCGCTCAGGGCATCCCATCCATGATCTATTATCCGGTACCCGGACACCGACAGCAGATGTTCGCATCGCTGGGTGTTGAGCAGCGGGAGCTGCCTGTTACCGACCGGCTGACCGATCGGGTTCTCTCCCTGCCCATGCATACCGAACTGGACACGGAACAACTGGATCACATCGTCACCCATGTACTGAACTATACAGAAAAACTAACCACCACATGAAGATCGCCGTAGTCGGAACCGGATATGTCGGCCTGGTCACAGGAACCTGTTTCGCCGAGACCGGGAATACCGTCACCTGCATCGATATCGACACGTCGAAGATCGATCGGCTCAACCGGGGTGAGATCACCATCTATGAGCCGGGTCTGGA
>JBJOMF010000140.1:0-4426 GCA_046052505.1 Bacteroidota bacterium
AGCGTTATACCGTGTTCGTATACGATACGATCACTTCGCCCAAACAGAAAACAGTGCAAACCAATATCGTCATCCCGTCCGATACGACCTGCAGGATCCGGTTTGGCAATTTCGTGTATAACCCGAATACCATCCCGGCCGTGGATGTGTTCTCGTTCGTGCGCAACCAGAACATCTTCACGAATATCAACGTTACGGATGTAACGGATTTCATTGCCTACCCTTCCAACAGCCCGATTGATACTCTTTATATCCGTCCGACAGGCACGACAACCAACCTATTCCGTCTGCCAACATCCGGACTCACCCAAAAGCGAAGCTATACTGTGGTTTATCGGGGCTCTGACAGAGGCACGCGTGCCGCATCCCTGTTCCTGAATCAGTAACCAGGCAATTATTGATGATACGAAATAATGCGATGGCCGCTCATTTTGAGCGGCCATTCTTATTCAGGTGAAGAACAGATAAGCCAGGCCGATAGCCGTAAGTATCCCGGCCAGATCCGCCAGCAGCATGGTTGTAACCGCGTAACGGCTGTTCCGTATTCCCACAGCACCGAAGTAAACGGCGATGATGTAAAAGGTGGTATCTGCCGAACCCCGGAATACCGAGGCTAAATTGCCCGAGAAGGAATCAGCGCCCTGTGCATGCAGCGTATCGATCATCATCGCCCGGGCCCCGCTCCCGCTCAACGGCTTCAGCAGGGCTGTAGGCAGACTATCCACGATACGCGTATCACCGCCCAGCAAAACAAAAAGGTCTTTGATACCACCCAGCAAGAGATCAAAGGCACCGCTGTTCCGCAAGAGGCTGATGGCCACCAACAGACCCACGAGGTAGGGAATGATCCGGATGGCCGTCTCAAAGCCGCCCTTCGCCCCCTCGACAAAAGCATCGAAAATGGCGATGCGCTTATACAGGGCCCCGGCCAGAATCAGCAGAAAGATGAGGAGTATGATCCCGTTACTCAGACTGGTAGAGAACAATTGAACCCCTGTTGCATCGAGCGACCGGATGTACAGCAACAGTGCTGCGATCACCGCCGTGATGCCCATCACCCAGAAGAGGATCACCGGCTGGAAAAGCCGGATCCGTTGCCGCAATGAAACCAGTACCAGCGCGGCCATCGTAGCCACGAACGTGGCGATCATACAGGGGATAAATATCGATGTGGGCTGGCCGGAATTCAAGGCCACCCGGTCGGCTATGATGACGGTCGGCACCAGCGTCAGACCTGATGCATGCAGGCAAAGGAACATCAATTGCGGATCGGAGGCCCGTTCTTTATCGGGATTGATCTCCTGCAGGCTCTCCATGGCTTTGATCCCAAACGGGGTTGCGGCATTGTCCAACCCGAGCAGGTTCGCCGAAAAGTTCATCACCATATGCCCCATGGCGGGATGGTCGCGGGGTACCGCCGGAAAGATGCGGCTGAAAAAGGGGCCGATGACGCGCGACAGAAAACGGATGCCCCCCGCCACTTCGGCGATACGCATGAACCCCATAAACAGGGCCATGATACCGATCAACCCGATACAGAGCGTGACCGCGTCCCGGCAGGTCTCGAACATCCCATTGGCCGGCAACAGGCGAAAAACCCGGTACTCCGTACCGGAACGGACCACCTTCTCCGTTCCCCAAACGGCGGATTTCTGTGCAGCGAGCTGCTGGTGTACAGCCGGCGGTAAGGCAAGGGAATCGCAAACCCGAAGCGAGACCGTATCGGTATTCTTTCCCGATACGAGGTGACTGAACAAGGCCTGCTGCCCCGGCTGAAAGAAGAAGCGTCCGGCTGCGATCAGCAGCGCAATGAGGATGAAAGCGGTCCAGATCCGGCTTAGGGCCATGGAGGAGGGTTTAGAGATTAAGGGTTAGGGTTTAGTGTTTGGGGGAAAGTCGCCAATAGGTGGAATTTTTGAATACCTGGTTCATCTTATGAATCCTAAGATAGTGAATTGCCCTACGAAAAACGGAATCGCCTATCTTTGCGGCCTCAAAAAAGAGCCGGCCTTGCCGGTGATCATCATCGTTTCATACAACCCCGTTACATGGCACTACAGGCAGGCATCGTAGGACTTCCGAATGTGGGTAAATCCACCCTCTTCAACGCCGTCAGCAACAGCGCCAAGGCGCAGGCCAGCAATTACCGGTTCTGCACTATCGATCCCAACGTGGGACTGGTGGATGTGCCGGATCCGCGGCTGTACAAACTTGCCGAACTGGTCCAGCCCCAGCGCATCGTACCCACGCAGATCGAAATCGTAGACATCGCCGGACTGGTCCGGGGTGCCAGCAAGGGCGAGGGACTGGGAAACAAGTTCCTCGCTAATATCCGGGAGGTGGATGCGATCATCCATGTGATCCGCTGCTTCGAGGACGAAAATATCCTGCGCGATGAAGGGCCGATCCATCCGGTATCTGACAAGGAGATCATCGATACGGAACTGCAGCTGAAAGACATCGAGAGCGTGGAAAAAAAGATCCAACGGACCGAAAAGCTGGCCAAAGCCGATCCGAAACTCCGTGCCGAATTAGAGGTACTCCAACGCTGCAAGCAACACCTGGAAAAAGGAAAGAATATCCGGGAACTGAGCCTGGCCAAGGAGGAAAGAACCGCCATTGCCGACCTGTTTCTGCTCACGGACAAGCCCGTCCTCTATGTAGCGAACGTCGACGAGGCCTCCATGCATACAGGCAACCGCTTCTCTGAGGCCCTCAAGGAAGCCGTGAAACAGGAGAACGCTGAAGTGATCGTCATGAACAATACCATCGAGGCCCAGATCGCCGAAATGGAGAACCCGGATGACCGCCGGCTGTTCATGGAAGAATACAACATGACGGAACCGGCACTGGACCGTCTCATACACTCCGCCTACCGGTTGCTGCGTCTGTTCACCTATTTCACCGCCGGCGTACAGGAAGTTAGGGCCTGGACCATCCAGGAAGGCTGGAAAGCCCCTCTGGCGGCCGGGGTGATCCATACCGATTTCGAAAAAGGATTCATCAAGGCGGAAGTGATCGCATACGACGATTTCATCCGGCTTGGTTCAGAGGCCGCCTGCCGTGAAGCGGGTAAACTACGGATCGAAGGAAAGGAATACGTGGTAAAGGACGGCGATGTGATGCATTTCCGATTCAACGTGTAACCCTGCCGTCAAAATAAAGCGGTGATGCCCGCACGGCCCAGGTGCACGGTACGGGAGGATCCGGCCTGACGGCCATCATACTGAAAACTCAACTCCAGGTTGTTCAGCAGCCGCTTCGAGAATTGAATTGACCACAGGAAATTTTTACCCGGCAACAGACCGTCCAGCATGATATAGCTGACGGCCGTATTGGCCGGATACTTGTATTGGATCGCATTCAGCGTGAATTTTCCGGTTACCGAACTGTTCTGAAGCAGATTGTAACGAGACTCCAGCTGCAGGGCATGGGATACCGACCGCTCCCCGCCATAAACCGGACGATTCATTTTCCTGTCATACCGATAACTGGTGACGACCCGGAATTTCGTGCCCCTAATAAAGGTGATCAGCGGCTCAGCACTGTTGATCGATAACTCGAAATTCCGATTGGCAAACCGGGGGGTATACAGCGCATTCGATCCCCTTTTCATATTCAGGTTCAGGGATATGGCACGACTTAGATTCCAGCGCGCCTTGAGGGTCCAGTCACTCAGCTTGCGGCTCTCATATCCGTAGGTGAGCAGTGTCTGACCCGATGTACGAAGGTTCGCCAGGTCGACTCCCCATTTACTATTGAAGCGGTTGAAGGAAAGGGTATTCAGAAAAACGCTGTTGAGCACGATCAGACCGGTATCCTTGAAGGAATAGCCGAAGGGATCGAACGCGAAGCGCCCGCTCGCGACCGCCTTGCGGCTGGTCTGCATCGAACTGCTCAGTATGAACCTGGCCAAAAGGCTTCGGAACCCTTTTTCCGTGGACGTCCCGATCAAAACACGGGGCGTGATCGTGATGCTGTAATTGAAGGTGATGTAGTTGGCCTTGATGAAATCGTTCGTCGGCGTAAAGATGCGGATGAATCGGGCCTGATCCGGGAAGGCGGCGATCTCGAACTCGTTCAGCTGCTGCGCGCCATCCCCGTTATAATCGATCCAGGTATACTGACCGGTACCCGGTGGTACTTCGAGATAAGCGAAATCCCGACGCTGTTCCTGACCCGCCCCAACCTCGTAAAGGATGTTGCCGCTCAGCAATCCCTTCCATTCGTTCATCTGATACTCAGCACGGCCCAGGATCGTTTCATCAGCCTTTTGTTTGGAAACGATGGTATCATGCACCATCAGTTTCCGGAATGTCGCATTCAGAAAGAGTTGCCGTCTGGGGTCGGCGATCAGATCGGTCTGCAGATTCAGGTTCAGACTGCGGTCGCCCCGACGAAAACCGCTGCCAACGGGGTACTTATC
>JBJOMF010000141.1:0-2670 GCA_046052505.1 Bacteroidota bacterium
ACCGACCAAGGTGAGTCCGATCACCAGCTTACGGTAATGGTCGTCGTGGATGCGTCCCACGATACGGATGCCCAGCCAGAATCCGATGGCCAGGGCGGGTAAGAGGGAAACATCGATCAAAAGACTTTGTTTATTCATATTATGCCAGTAAAACACCTGGAAGGGCATCTTGAACAGGTTCATGCTCAGGAAAACCCAGGCCGCTGTACCGATGAAATCGTTCTTCTGCATCCGCATCGCCAGGAAATACAGATTGGAGAACGCCCCCGCCAGGTTACCGATCATGGTGGTGAATCCCGCAGCCAGACCGGTGCCTGCGGCAAACAGCGGATGGCTGGGCACTTCCCGGGAACGGCGGTACTCCTGATACAGCACAATGAAGATGGTGATGAGAATGATCACCGCCATGACCTTACGGAACACGGCTTCGTTCATGTCTTTGCCGGCGTACACCCCCATCAAGATGCCGACCACCATCCAGGGGATCAGCTTCCAGAAATGATTCCATTGGGCATGACGGTTGTAATAGGTCACCGCAGCAATGTCGGCCGCCGAGAGCAGGGGCAACACGATGCCCGTAGAGGATTTACCGCCGAAAACGATGGCCATCAGGGTCACACTGAGCATGTCGATGCCTTTCAGTCCGGCTTTGGCCAGTCCGATGAAAAAAGCAGCCAGGAAGATCATCCCCCAGGAGGGAAGGGTAAACAATTGGAAAAGATCCATGTTATAGGTAAGATACGAATTTAGTTTACTGACCCGAGACGGATTATTCAATCTTCAATAAACAACCATGAAACTGATCTTCCTGCTGGTGAACCTGCTGTTCTCCCCCTACCTGGGATCCCTATTACCGGATGCTGCTTTTTTCAATCATCCCGCTTCCCGTGAGGAGGTGATCTCCTGTGCGCCTCTGGGAACCCTGGAGGCTTTTCAGCGCGAAGCCTCAACCTCATCATTCGCCGGGATGCACCCTGCACCCAAAAAGATCCAGCAGACCCCATTCAAGGGAAGCCTGATCAGTTTCCCCTGCAGTGATGGCAAGATGGGCAATGCCTATTTCATTCCGGCAGCCAAAAAAAGTAAAAAATGGCTGATCGTGGTCCATGAATGGTGGGGACTGAATGACAATATAAAAGCAGAGGCGGATAAATACGCCGGCGACCTGGCGCAGATGAATATATTGGCGTTGGACCTTTATGATGGGAAAGTGGCCGCCACACCCGATAGTGCCATGAAGCTGATCCGCAGCGCTGATGTAAACCGGATGTCGGCGATCATCAGCGGTGGGATTGAACGCGCGGGGAAAAAAGCCTCGATTTACAGTGTGGGCTGGTGCTTCGGGGGGATGTGGAGCCTGCAAACCGCCATATTGGCCGGACCGCAAGGCAAGGGCACCGTGATGTTCTATGGCCGGCCGGAAACCAACATGGAAAAACTGCAATCCATCCAATGCGAGGTACTGGGTTTCTTCGGCAACCTGGACCGATCCCCGACGCCGGCCATGGTGAGTGAGTTCGAGACGAACATGCAGACGGCGGGTAAAAAACTCACCACCTACAAATATGAGGCCGGTCACGGGTTCGCCAATCCCAGCAACCCTTCCTACAATGAGGCCGCGGCGGCGGATTCCTATGCCAAGGCTATCGCATTCTTGAAATCCCACTGAGGAAATAACTACCGGTAACCAGTAAACGAGAATTTATCGCCTCACTTCGCGTTGGCCAGGAGGGCCCTTGTAGCGGGCTTTACCTTGCGGCCGATGAGCTCGATGGCCTGTTGGATCTTTTCATGAGGCAGTTCTGCGGTATCCATTTGGAAGGTGAAGCGGGTTACGCCACCCAGGGCTTCGCTATGCCGGACTATTTTTTCCGCCACTTCCTCCGGCCCGCCCACGAGCAGGGCGCCACGCGGGCCCAGCTGGGCTTCAAAACGTTGACGGGTCATCGGCTGCCATCCTCTTTCCCTGCCGATCTTGTTCATGGCGGCGGCGTATCCCGGATAAAAATCGTCCATCGCCTGCTGCATATTTTCGGCTACATATCCCAGTGAGTGTATGCCGACCTTCAACCGCTCCGGTGCATGGCCGGCCCTGCGCCCCGACTCGCGGTACAGGTCGATGAGCGGGCGGAAATGATGGGTCTCCCCTCCGATGATAGCGACCATCAAGGGCAATCCCAGCATCCCGGCCCTGGCAAAGGACTCCGGAGTGCCGCCCACGCCTACCCATATCGGCACCGGATCCTGCATGGGCCTGGGGTGGACCGACTGGTCTTTCAACGGCGGCCTGAATTTTCCGCTCCACGTGATGGTTTCCTCTTTTCGGAGCTGCAGCAACAGGTCAAGCTTCTCCGTGAAAAGCTCGTCATAATCCCTGAGGTCGTAACCGAACAAGGGGAAAGCCTCGATGAAGGAACCTCGCCCCGCCACCAGTTCGGCGCGGCCACGGGAGATGAGGTCAAGGGTGGCCAGTCCCTGAAACACCCGCACGGGGTCGGCCGCACTGAGCACGGTAACGGCACTGGCTAACCGAATATGCTTCGTGAGGGCCGCTGCGGCAGACAAGATCTGAAGGGGGGCGGCATCCAAAAAACCCTTGCGGTGGTGTTCACCGATCCCGAACACATCGAGCCCCGCACGGTCGGCGGTCACGATGCGGTCGAGTAGCTG
>JBJOMF010000142.1:0-4579 GCA_046052505.1 Bacteroidota bacterium
TTTCTTTCGCAACCGAAGAAAGTCGGCCTCATCGGCAACGGCCGGGCAGTTATTGGCCCGCACCGAACGCGTATCGGCCGGTGCCTCCACACGGGGCGCTTCGTTCCGCTCTTTCGGCATCGGGCTGCCGGCATCTGCCGTTTGCGCGCTGTCGACCACTGATTGCAAAACCGGCGAAACAGGCATGGACGTATCGGCAGCAGGTTCCGAGCTAACAAGGTGAACAGGAGGCGCTGAAATCAAAAGCCGCACCGTATCGACCTCCCCCTCCGCCCCGGCATCAATGAATACCAGTTCAAGGCCCTCCGAGGTAGTGAGCTCCGCAACCCGGGTGACTTTACTGGCCCGATTTGGGTTGGCACTGACCGGATCCCCTTTAGGTGCATCTTCCACCTCGGGAGTGAACGGTGGTTCAGGAACCGGCCGTTTTTCGGGACCGGGATCGGACCGCACGGCCTCTGCCTTCGCAACCACCACCGTATCCACCACTTCCGGAGAAAGCCGATCGGATACAATGACCCGGGCATCGGTCTTTACCGGTTCCGTTCGTTGTTTCACACGAAGGGTTGGGTCATCTGCGGCCTTGGAAAGGATGTCTGTGAAAGCCGATACCTCTATGGTTTCCACAGGGGTCACTTGGCTTACCCGTCGATATGCCGAATCAGCGTACTGTACCGACAGGGTCTGCAGATCGAACAATCCCCACCCTTTTTCGCCAAAGTCCTTCAAAAGATACCCGTGATCTTTCTTTTCTATGGTTAGACGGTACCGTTGCTCCGGCTCTTTACCGCCAGGAAATCCCAGTCCGATCGAATAAACGCTATCCCGTAGCCGGGATAGGATGAGGTAGCCCGAAGCGGATGAACTCAGCTGCTTGTTGTCCATCCTGACGTAAAAAGGCTGCCGTGCCTCCGATTGGATATAAATGAAATAGATTTTCTGGGAAAAACCGGGAATGAATGAAAAGAGGACCAATGCGGTCCAGATTGTCCTTCGCATGGAGGATCGGTTGGGTTCAGCAAATGTAACCGTTTTGAACGTCCTGAGATAAGCGCCCCTACCAACTGCCACTGGATCCGCCCCCTCCGAAACTTCCGCCGCCAAAACCGCCAAAGCCCCCACCGGAGGAACTACGCCCGCCCCAGCCACCACCACCTGACCAGCCTCTGTACCCCCCACCGGAGGAGAACGATCCTCCCGAAGTGCCTCCATAACGGCCGGCTAACACAATGAAAATGGTGATGATGATGAACACGATCGTGCCGGCATCCGCTGCCTTCTTGCGAGCCCGTTTGCCGTAATTCGCCGGAGCCTTGTACTCACCCGCTGCCGCCTTAATGACTGCATCACTGGCCTCATCCAGGCCCCTGTAATAATTGCCGGCCTTGAAATGGGGCGTGATCTCATGATCGATGATACTACGTGCCGTTACATCGGGAATGGCACCTTCCAGTCCGTAGCCGGTCTCGATACGCACTTTCCGGTCGTTCTTTGCAACGAGCAGCAACACCCCGTTGTTGTTCTGCCTGCCCCCGATACCCCAGGTCCGTCCGATCTCCAAACCCACTTCCTCAATCGAATAATCGCCCAGCGTGGGAATGATAACAATGGCGAGCTGGTTGGAGGTGCTGTCATCCCAGGCCACCAACTTGGCTTCCAGGGCCTCGCGTTGCTGTGGCGTAAGGGTATTGGTGAAATCATTCACCAGCCTCGGCGGACTGGGCCGCTTGGGTACCACATCTCCGATCTGTGCTGCCGCATGAACAGAGAACAGGACAAGTAATATGAAACACCATTTTTTCATGGATCAGCCTCCGTAAACGATCTCGTCGCTCAACTCATTGGTATCGGAATGTCGGTCGTATGGAAAATGCTGCTGCAAAGCTGCGCCGACTTTGTGCACGCATCCGGCAATGCCCCCCGCATAATGGGCATGATTGAACTGTTCCAGCATTTCCCGAACGGCCTGATTCCAGTATTCCGTACCCACCTTTCGGTGTATGCCCTCATCACCATAGACCGCCAGCTGACGGTCTTTCAGTGCCACATAGACCAGTACGCCGTTACGCGCCGCCGTCCGGTCCATCCCCAGCATATGGAACAGTTCGGCCGCACGGTCGATGGCATCGATCCAGGAACAGCGCCGCTCCACGAATACACGGACCTCGCCGCTGGTGCGCATCTCCGCCTCCCGGATCGCCGCAGTGATGAGACGGCTCTCCGTTTCGGGAAAAAGCGGCCTTTTGCGTCTGAACCATCCGATCATACTTGCCGGTTTATTTGATATCGAACTTGTTATCGGGATTCTTCTCCGAACCGGGGTCTGCCTTGTAATAGGCCTTGTCCCTGAAACCAAAGAGCCCGGCCAACAGGTTGTTGGGGAAACGCTTCACCCGTAGGTTATAGGATTCAACGGCATCGTTATAATCCTTGCGGGCGACATTGATCCGATTTTCGGTACCCTCGATCTGCGTTTGGAAATCCTGAAAGGCCTTGGTCGTCTTCAGGTCAGGATAAGCCTCAAAAGAGGCGATCAGGCGGCTGAAAGAACCTTGCAAATTGGCCTGAGCCTGCTGAAACGCTTCCAGTGATTTGGGATCGGTGATATCCACGTTGATACCGGTGGCCTTGGCGCGGGCGGAGACCACATCCCGCAGGGTAGACTTTTCGAAGTTGGCAGAGGCCTCTACGGTCTTGATCACGCTTGAATAGAGGTCATTGCGTCGCTGGTAGTTGGTTTCCACGTTGCCCCATACCTTTTTAACGTTCTGATCGCCGGTGACCAGCTTATTATAGCCGCTGCAGCCCCAGAAGAATAGCATGAGCACGAGACCGCCGGTCACGAGCCATTTGACATTCGGGATTCCTTTCATGTTACAGGTTTTTGAAGAATGAAGATAACATATTTTGAGGTAGTGAACCCGCGTCAAAGGACGTACCAAGCCGGATTCGCTGCTACAATAACATACCTTTTGCAGGCGGGCAATCCGACACACCTGTTTCCGGCAGGATCAATGATCGACCCGGGCCGCCGCGATGCCGGGCAGGGTCTTGCCTTCAAAAAATTCCAGCATGGCCCCGCCTCCCGTACTGACATAACTGACCTGATCGGCGAAGCCGAACTGGTTGACGGCAGCGACGGAATCACCACCGCCTACAAGGGAAAACGCCCCCTTACCGGTGGCAGTAGCAACGGCCTCCGCAATGGCTTTCGTGCCGTGCTGAAAGGCCGGCATTTCGAATACCCCCATAGGTCCGTTCCACAAGATGGTCCGGGAGGAGAGGATGACCTGAGCGAATTGATGGCAGGCCGTCGGTCCGATATCAAGACCCAACCAGCCATCCGGGATGGCGGCACTCGCAGCCGAAGCGGTCGCTGCATCGGGAGCGAAACGGTCCGCGATGACCGAGTCGAACGGCAGGTGAATGTGCACCCCTTTGGCTTCCGCCTTTTCAAGGATCTCCAACGCCGTCGTCAGCCGATCCGCCTCACAGAGCGACCCGCCGATGGAACCGCCCCGGGCCTTAATGAACGTATACGCCATCCCCCCTCCAATGATGATATCGGTAGCGCGTGCCATCAGGTTTTCGATGATCAGGATCTTGTCGCTCACCTTGGCGCCGCCGATGATCGCCACAAAGGGCTTTGCTGCCTGAATCAGAACGCGTTCAGCGCTTTGAATCTCCTGTTCCATCAGCAGACCGAAGAACCGGTTTTCGGGAGAAAAAAAGTGTGCGATCACCGCTGTTGAGGCATGGGCTCGGTGTGCCGTACCAAATGCGTCGTTGATCCAGCAATCGCCCAATGCGGCCAGCTTTTGCGCAAAGGCAGGGTCTCCGTTCTCTTCCTGCTTGTAGAACCGCAGGTTCTCCAGAAGGAGTACACCACCCGGACGCAGGGCTGCTGCCATATCGACTGCGTCCTGCCCGATACAATCGGGCGCAAACTGCACCGGAATGCCCTCCAGCAATTGGCCAAGGGGTTCTACGAGGTGTCGAAGCGAGTACGCATCCGTAGGGCCCTCCTTGGGCCGACCCAGATGGCTCATCAGGATCACCATGCCACCATCGGCGATGATCTTACGGAGGGTGGGCAGGGCCGCCCGGATCCGGGTATCGTCCGCGATCTCGAACCGCTCGTTCAGCGGAACATTGAAGTCGACGCGGACCAGTGCCTTTTGCCCCTTGAAGGAGTGAGACAGAAATCGTGACATACGCAAGGATTGTCGTGTTGGGTAGAGATCAAATCGCCCTGCGGGACTCCTCGAATTCCCGGTACAGGATGTAGCCTTCGGCTGTTGCGGTCACTTCGCGGGTCACATCGACACCCGCATGGAAATTGGTTCGCAGTGCCTGGAGGGTGCGTCGAGGACCTTTGGGCAGAGCCCACCAACCGAACAGAAGGGTTAGCAACGAATAGGGCCAACTTTGCCGAAAGGCCCGTTCGCCCGGCCGCAACAGAAAAACCGCTGATTTTTTCCGGATGGTCCCAACAAGGAACGAGATCACAAAAACATACTGTACGTAACGGGCACCATTGTCGGCTTCCTGCTTCAGCTCGAGGGAGGTCAGATGACGG
>JBJOMF010000143.1:0-4993 GCA_046052505.1 Bacteroidota bacterium
GTCCACGGTTGGCTGCACCTTGTAGGCTTCACCGGGCCGAAGTACGATGGTATTCCAGGATCTGAACTTCGGTGCATGTGCCTTATAAATATGCTCATCCGTAAGGATAACGGTTTGCGCCGGCTCCGAAAGTCCGTCCAATGCCCGAAACGATCCTTCAAGGAAAAAATCGGTCCGGGACCCTCCAAAATGTACCGTATAGCGTTTCATATGTGATCGATCGATCTGTATCAGCCACCCGGATCGTCGAGGACCTTTTTCTGGTGACTGATACTCTCCATGTGCACGGCATCCAGATACCGGAGCAGGAACTCCTGGCTCAGTCCGGCCTTCTTTGCACGTTCGGTAGCACGCCGAAGCACTTCATTCCAGCGGCCGGCCTGAAGAATGGTAATGTTATTATCCTTTTTAAAGCGGCCGATCTGCTCGGCCAGTTTCATGCGGCGGCCCAATACCTCCATCAGCTCATCGTCGAGGTGATCGATCTGCTGTCGCAGGGCGGCCAGCGCATCGTCTACGACCGGTGAGGAGACCGTCTCCCGTCTCCACACGATCCGTTCCAATAAGGATGCCAGTTGGTCCGGGGTCACCTGTTGTCGGGCATCGCTCCAGGCCCGGTCCGGATCGACATGACTTTCGACCATCAGACCGTCATAGTCGAGGTCGATGGCACGTTGCATGACCTCCAGGAGGATGTCGCGGCGGCCGCAGATATGAGAGGGATCGTTGAGGAGGGGCAGGTCCGGATAACGGAGTTTCATTTCAATGGCCAGGTGCCACATCGGCGGATTGCGATACTCGGTATTCCCGTAGGCGCTAAAGCCGCGATGGACCAGCCCGATCCGGTCCAGACCGGCACGACGCAGCCGTTCCACCGCGCCGCTCCAAAGCTCTAGATCGGGATTGATCGGGTTTTTGATGAGAACCGGTATAGGGGTACCCTTTAGGGCATCCGCCACTTCCTGCACGCTGAAGGGATTGACGGTGGTTCTCGCTCCGATCCAGACCGCATCGATTCCGTATGAGAGGGCTTCTTCAACCTGTTTGGTCGTAGCTACTTCCACAATGACCGGCAAGCCGGTGCGTTCCCTGGCAGTGATGAGCCAGGGCAGTCCCTTTCGGCCTACTCCTTCGAACATACCGGGTTTTGTCCGAGGCTTCCAGATACCGGCCCGCAGCAGATGCACCCGGCCCGTAGCCGCCAGACCGGCAGCGGTGGCCAATACCTGCTCCTCGGTCTCCGCGCTGCAGGGGCCGCTGACGATCAGAGGCCTGGTGTTCCAAACCGCTCCGACCGGCTCGTTCGGTTCCCGATTCACGAACGCTTGCATGGCGTAAAGATAGTTTTAATTGGGCCTGCCCCCGACAAGAAACCGAAGGGACAGACCGGGGCATAAAAGTGAAAGTCTTCCCGAGGGAAGACTTTCAAACCTTTGCTGTTGTAATTCAGGGATTACTTCGCAGGAGCGGTCGTGTCAACAACAGCCGGAGCGGTCGTGTCAACAGGAGCCGGGGTAGTGGTGTCAACAGGAGCTACGACTGTAGAGTCCTTAACTTCTTCCTTCTTGTCACCCTTGTTGTTACAAGCTACCATTGCGGAAGCGATCAATGCAATTGCAAGAACCTTTTTCATTTTGAAAATTTTGATTAAATGATGAAATATTTCATGGATTAATACGCAAAGGAAGAAAAGGTAACCCGCTCCCTGAAATTTTTTTTAGACTGGCAGCGGGTTACTATTTTTAAATCTTCGTATTAAATAAAGGAGTACGTGAAAGACCCTGCTGAAGAAAAAGCATTGTTGGAGGGATTGGCAGCCGGTGAACGTATGGCGGCAGAAACGATCTATCGACAGCATTTCAATCTCATCCAGGCCCTGATAATCAATAATAACGGGGCTTCGGACGATGCGAAAGACATCTTCCAGGAGGCCATGATCGTACTTTACGAGAAGGTGAGGTCGGGTGGATTCGAGTTGAACTGCCAGATTAAGACCTTTTTGTACTCGGTTTCCAGAAGACTGTGGCTCAAGCGATTACAACAACAGAGCCGCTACGCTAGCCCGGGTGACAGCATGGAGGAATTGGTAGCCGTGGATGACGACTTGGACGCACATGAACAGCGGAACGCGGAATATGAAATGATGGAACGGGCTATGAATCACCTGGGAGAACCCTGCAAGAGTCTGTTGGAGGCGTTTTACCTCCAGAAGCAACGGATGCAGGAGATCGCAGCGTCTTTCGGCTATACGAATGCTGAAAATGCGAAGACTCAAAAATATAAATGCCTGATGCGGCTGAAAAAGATATTTTTTGCGGATTACAAAAACGGGAACGGAGATGGAGCAGATTAATTTGCTGGATTCGATCGAACGATACATTCGCGGGGAGATGAACCCCGATGAACGCCTGCGCTTCGAGAACCTGCGCAAGGCAGATGCCGACGTCGACCAGCTGGTCGTGGAACACACCCTGTTCCTGCAGCAACTGAACCATTTCGGCGAACGCCGTTCCCTTCGTAGCAACCTGAATGAGATCCACACCCGGCTGACCCAGGAAGGCCGGATCGATTCGATGAAGCTGCGCGGACGGGCGCGGGTGGTTTATCTCTGGAAACGGTACAAGCGGGTGGCCACGATTGCCGCTGCCATCGCCGGTATCACCACGCTTTCCATTATCGCCATGGCGGCACTGATCGGACCCCGTAGCAACAGCAACCTGGTCGACCTGAACCGCGAGTTCCAGGCGATCAAAAAAGAACAGATTAACCAAAAGGCCGCCGTCAAGAATCTGAAGGACCGCATGGACACGGAGAAGACAGATCCCGCCATCCAGTTCAAATCGGGTGGTACCGGGTTCCTCATCGACGGAAAGGGCATCCTTGTCACCAACGCCCATATTATCCGCAATTCTCGACATATCGCCGTGCTGAACAACCGCGGGGAAGAGTTCCGGGCGGAACTGCTGAAACGCGACGACAGCCGCGATATCGCTATTCTCCGGATCGATGATGAAAGTTTCAAACCCGTAGCCCCCCTCCCCTATGGGATCAGCCGCACCGTCAATGAAGTGGCAGAGCCGGTATACACCCTCGGCTATCCCCGCAACGATATCGTTTATAGCGAAGGATACCTGAGCGCCCGCACGGGCTACAATGGTGACACGCTTAGCTGTCAGCTGGGTATCGCAGCCAACCGCGGTAACAGCGGCGGTCCTGTCTTCAATCGCAACGGCGAGGTCATCGGCGTATTGAGCAATAAAGAGACGAAGTCGGAAGGCGTTGCCTTCGCCGTCCAGTCACGCTACATCTTTGAGGCGGTAGAAGACCTGAAAGCAAGTGGCACCTACCGTTCGATCAAACTTCCGACACGCTCCTCGGTGCGGGGCCTTTCCAAGCAGGACCAGGTAAAGCGCATGCTCAACTATGTGTTCCTGGTGAAGGGCGACTGAACCAACCACAAAAAAATCATCTTCAAAAAGGAATGGCGGGCATCTCCGGCTGTTCGCATCAAGCCCAAAGCGAACCGGGGTAGACACCGGCCGCGATGAGCCGGTCCAGACTGTGCTGAACGAAGGGCGCATCCTCCCGATAGGTGACACCGAACCACTCGGCCGTAGTGGGAAGGACTTCTATCCGCCCCCCGTCACGGATGAACCGATCGGCCACCAATGGTATGAAAAATTCCGATTTGGGTTCTTCGCCGCGCTGCTGAAGGAACTCCCGGAACAAACCGGCTGCCTGCTGAAACCAAGATGGGTCGAAACACCAAAAATTCATGGATACGCTGGTGTCGATGGGAAGCTCCTCCGGCTCCAATCCGTCATCACACACGATGCGGTCCCCGCGTTTAGAGATATTGATCCGCTCGGTGACGCCGGACAGGCGACCCGCCGGATCCAGCCGACAAACACCCCGGTTCACCGTTCCGTGATCCGACAAGGTGCGCATCAGGTCGTACCCCACGATCGCGTGGCGATCGGGGCGGCAAGCATCGGTAAGGAAAGAGGCGGCACGCAGAAACGCATCGTATCCGTAGAAATCATCGGCATTGATCACAGCGAAGGGGCCGTTCACCGCTTCGCGGGCACAGAGCACGGCATGGGCGGTCCCCCAGGGCTTGCTGCGCACAGCAGGAACAGGATAGCCTTCCGTATAGGCATCCAACTCCTGGAATACATAGTCCGTTTCGATCCGGCCTTCCAATCGGGATGCAAAAGAATCGCGGAACTGCTCATAAAAGGCCCGGCGAATGATAAAGACCACCTTCCCGAAACCGGAACGGATCGCATCGTAGATGGAGTACTCCATGATCGTTTCCCCGGAAGGACCGAATCCCTCCACCTGTTTCATACTACCATAGCGGGACGCCATGCCAGCGGCCAGGATCACGAGTGCGGGTTTTGCCATACAGGTTGGTTCAGCGCACGAAAATAAATTAATTTCGACGATAATGTCCGCTGCCATCCCGCCCCTTCGATTTCAGGATATCGCCGTTGAATCGATCCGCCTGCCGGGCACGGAGGGCCAGCAGGTTCGGACCGATCTCCTTCGCCTCGACCGCATCCATCCCCTCATATCCGGAAACAAGTGGTTCAAACTTGAGCCCTACTTGCAGCAAGCAACATCCGACGGCAAAAAGCGCATCATCACCTACGGAGGCGCCTGGTCCAACCACCTGCTCGCTACGGCGGCGGCCTGTAATCTCCGGAAACTTTCTTCCTTGGGGATGGTACGGGGTGAAAAGCCCAAGGCCCCCTCCCCGATCCTGAAGCAGGCCGTTGAACTGGGTATGGAACTCCGGTTCCTGAACCGAGTCGATTTCTCACGTCAACCACTGCCTTCCGATTACGACGGGGATCGTGATGCGATCATCCCCGCGGGCGGATGGGGAGAACCGGGTGCAGCGGGTGCGTCCGCAATCCTGAATCACTGCCCTGCGGAACGGTATACCCATATTGTTTGTGCAGTGGGAACGGGTACGATGCTGGCGGGC
>JBJOMF010000144.1:0-5029 GCA_046052505.1 Bacteroidota bacterium
CCGGGTGGTGAACGCAAGCTTGCATTTCCCCAGGCCACCTATTACATACAGCGTAAAGAGCTCGACCTTTCTTTACAGAAAGGCGGACCTTCCTATGTTTCCGAGGATCTGTATTGTCTCCGTGATCACCCGCAGGTTGTGCTTTTGGAAGGAGACGGCATACTGGATGGCTACATCACATATACCGTATCTGGAGGCCACGCGCCGTATCACCAGGTCTTCACACTGCGGCGGGACGGTCAGATCCTGTTCTTCGGAGGCGATGAGGCGCCGCAGTTGCAGCAGATGCGGCACCGTTTTGTGGCCAAATACGATCACGACGGCCGTCGCGCGATGGAATGGCGGCAGGCATGGTGGGAGCAGGGCGCGCGCGAGGGGTGGCAATTCCTGTTTTATCACGATGTCGGCCATCCCAGCTGGTCATTCCAGCAATAAAAAAACCGGCCTTGGACCGGTCCATCTGTTTGTCAGGATCACTCATTTCCCATCCCGCGGTTGCGGCGCATCTGGGGCCTTCGGTCAATCCGTTCCTGACGGTTCTCCCGGATGATGCGGATGGCCTCGTGTCGGAACTCATCCTCGAACCGGAACACTTTATTGGCACGTTGCTCGTCCATGATCTGACGGAATTCGGAACGGTAACGGATCCGCAGGTCAATGATCTTTTGCTGCAGTACCAGCCGGTCGCCTCGGTATGAGCGGTGGGTTTGTGAGAACTCACGGAAATACCGGACGAATACCGGGCTGAAGCGTTCGGCCTCATTCGGGGATAGGCTCAGTTTCTTCTGGATGTATTGCTGCATCCGTTCCCGGATCCTGCCCTCTTGCGGAGGCGGCTCCGGTCCTTCCGGCTGTGCCAGCAGGGTGGTGCAGGGAAGCAGCAAAAGTCCGATGATATGAATCCACAGTTTCATGGTACGTGCTTAGGGGGTCTGTAAAACACCTTCAAGGTCCTCGGTCTGTTGCCGCAGGTCGCTCAGTTCTTCAGGACTCAGGTCCTGCAGCAACTGTTGGACGTCCCCGGAGAGAAGGTCGTTCCTGTCGTTTCGGGCGGTTTCAGTTCCGTCCAGTCCGGCATCGAGGAAATCGATGAGGTCCTTTTGCTGCGTATCGGTCAGCTTGCGCAGGTCCTTTGTCATCTGTGTCAGGGCCATCTCCCCGCTGTCATCCGTTCCTTCGTTTTGGATGAACAGGAAGCCGGTGATGAAGATGATGCCGGTCACGATCGCAGCCGCAGCGTAGCGGAACCAGCGGCGTTCGCTCAACGATACCAGGAGCGCTTCCTGGCCCGACTCTTTGGCGGCATGGTCAGCCGCCAGCCCATCAAAATAACTGGCAGGCACCTCGAAAGGCAAGTCTTTTTTCAGCCCCGCCAGCAGGGGCGACAGGGTTCTTATTTCCGCTGCGGGCGACGGATCGGGAGCCATTGCCCGGTGCAGTGCTTCGAAATAGCCCTCAGGGACCTGAAAGGGAAGTGATCGGGGCACTTGGCTTAAAAACGGTGAGAGGGCTTCCAGTTCCTCGCGGGGACCTGATGCCTGTAACGCCCGGATCCGGGAAAGCGCCGTTTGGGCCAATCCCTCGAAATATCCCTCCGAAACCCGGTAGGTGGTTTCCGGGAGCCGGCCGGTCAGGCAGCTTCCCAATTCCTTGAGTTCGTCGTGTATTTCCTCGTGGTTTCGCATGATCAGGAGTCCTCGCTAATAAGATGTTTTTCGGGGTCAGGGGTTTAATGGTTCAGCAGGTAGTCCTCAATTTTTTTGACCGCATGGTGATAGCTGGCCTTCAACGCGCCTTCACTGGTTTCCAGCACGCGGCTCATCTCTTCGTACGGCAGCTCCTCATAATACCGGAGACTGAAAACAACTCTCTGTTTTTCAGGAAGTTGTTGAATTGCCAGTTGTAATTTCCATTCCAATTTACTGGCGTCGAAATGCTTGTCGGCCCGAACCTTGTTGCTGAGTCCGGATTCCACTTCCTGCAGGCTTACGGCCGCCCTTTTTTTCAGCTGTTCCAGAAAGGTCAGGCATTCGTTCGTAGCGATCCGGTAGAGCCAGGTGTAAAGTTGGCTGTCTTCCCGGAAATTGGCCAGTCCGTTCCAAACACGGATGAGCACGTTTTGCAGGACATCGTTGGCATCCTCATGGTCCACCACCATCCGACGGATATGCCAGTATAGTTTCTCCTGGTATTTTCGGATCAGTTGGGTATAGGCTACCTCCCGGGTTGCCGCATTGCGGAACCGGCTCAGTAATTCACTATCGCTGGCAAGGGTCAGGGACATGCAGGGGTGGCTTTGGCATTGTTAGAATCCGGAGCCGACCGCTTGTTTAATTACGGTATGTTAAAAGTAACAAAGGGACTGGCATCCCGCGTACGACCCATAAAAATCCTGACTAGCGCCGTTTCCGCGACATGACCCTTTCGGCGGCCGCCACGATATCGGGCACATCGAGGCCATATTTTTTCAGGAGCTGGGCCGGTGTGCCGCTCTCCCCGAAAGTATCCCGGGTTCCGACGTATTCAATGGGCACCGGTTCGTTCCGGGCTGCGCATTGGGCTACGACATCCCCCATCCCTCCGATGATGTTGTGTTCTTCGGCGGTGACGGCACAGCCGGTTTTCCGGATCGACCGGATCACCGCCTCCTCGTCGAATGGCTTGATGGTATGCAGATTGATCACGTCGGCCCGGATGCCCTTTTCTTCCAGGATGATTCCTGCTTGTATGGCATTCCAAACCAGGTGGCCGCAGGCGAAGATGGATACATCGGGCCCCTCACTGAACAGCTGGGCCTTCCCGATGCAGAAATCCTCCTCACGGGTGAATACCGGCCAGGAAGGACGTCCGAACCGAAGGTATACCGGGCCCTGATACGCCGCAATGGCCTTGGTCGCTGCCTTGGTCTGTGCATAGTCGCAGGGCACGATCACGGTCATGCCGGGAAGCATCTTCATGAGTCCAATGTCTTCCAGGATCTGGTGGGTGGCACCATCCTCTCCGAGGGTCAGCCCTGCGTGGGAGGCACAGATCTTGACGTTCTTCTCGCTGTAGGCGATCGATTGCCGGATCTGATCGTATACGCGGCCCGTGGAGAAATTCGCAAACGTGGTGGTATAGGGGATCTTTCCTCCGATGGTCATTCCGGCTGCGATGCCCATCATGTTGGCCTCGGCGATACCGCATTGGAAGAAGCGGTCAGGAAACTCCTTCATGAACTGATTCAGCTTCAGGGAACCGGCCAGATCGGCGGTGAGGGCTACGATCCTGGGATTGCTCCGGGCGGCTTCTACGATGCCATCGCCAAAGCCGCTGCGGGTGTCCTTGTTGCCGGTGGGAACGATCTCCTTAAGGTGCATGCAGCTGGTGTTTCCGCAAAAGTAAGTGCCTGTGCAAAACCGGCAACGGGAAAAGGGCTGTGGGATGGGTTCAGACGGCCCATCAGGGGTCCGTTGTGGAAAACAGGAGGGAAACACGCCCGGATGGGCTTAGTTGAGGGGCATATTGCCGCCAAACACGCGCTCCTCCGCTCGAAGCCGCTGTTCCCATTTCCAGGCGCTTTCCATGATGTCATGCAGGGAATACCGGGGGTTCCAGCCGATCCGCTGCCGGGCACGGTCGTTATTGGCATAGATCGCAGGTACATCACCTGCCCGTCGCGGGCCTTTTTCCCAATGGAGTGACAGGCCGCTGGCCGATTCGAAAGCTGCGATGGCTTCCAGAACGGAAACCCCGTGTCCGCTTCCCAGGTTCAGCACCTCGCTTCGATGCAGCTCCTCCTCCTGTTCCAGGGATCGGAGGGCCAGCGTATGTGCTTGTGCCAGGTCACAGATATGGATGTAGTCTCGGATGCAGGACCCGTCACGCGTGTCATAGTCGGTACCGTGAACCGTTAGGCGCGGGAGTTTTCCGATTGCGGTCTGTGTGATGGCCGGTACCAGGTTCTGAGGTTTCCCCACGGGCAGTTCGCCAATATAACCCGAGGGATGCGCACCTGCCGGGTTGAAATAGCGGAGCAGTATGGAATTGGCGGGGTTCATGCGGATCCAATGCTGCAGCATCTCCTCGCTGACCTGCTTGGTATGTCCGTAGGGGGAGGCGGCCGGACGCAGGGGGGCCTCCTCCGTCACAGGGATCCGGTCCGGAGCGCCGTATACCGTACACGAGGAGGAGAATACGATATTCCGGATGCGGAACTCCTGAGCACATTTCAACAGATT
The DNA here is from genome assembly GCA_046052505.1 of Bacteroidota bacterium. Taxonomy (GTDB): domain Bacteria; phylum Bacteroidota; class Bacteroidia; order Chitinophagales; family Chitinophagaceae; genus JJ008. Next base: position 4,221 of record JBJOMF010000144.1, read on the forward strand.
GATCAGGGATACCAGGTTATTCTCATAATACAGCAGGGGATTGCGGACCGATTCCTCCACCGACTTGTACGCGGCGAAGTGGATGATGCCTGTCAGGTCACTGTTCTCCGCGAATACGGCAAAGAGGTCGTCGAAGTTGCAGAGGTCTATCCGGTAGTTCTTCACCTTTTTTCGGGTGATCTTCTCCACGCCGTCCAGTACTGCGGGGACCGAGCGGCTGTTGTTATCGGCCGAGATCACGTCGTATCCGTTCGCAATCAGGTCCACGATCGTGTGTGAACCGATATAGCCGCAGCCACCGGTGACGAGGATCTTTGACATATTGGGTGACTAAATTCCGGATTTTTTTCCGGATCGGGACCACCGCCTGGTCAAAACAGTCTGACCAGGAAGTAGACCCCGGCCGCCAGCAAGGCGCTGACCGGAATGGTGAGTACCCAGGCCCAGATGAGGTTGATGGTAACGCCCCAGCGTACGGCCGAGAGGCGCTTGGTGGCACCGACACCCATGATGGCACCGGTGATGGTGTGGGTGGTACTCACGGGGATCTTCAGGGCCTCGGTGATGAACAGCGTGAGGGCACCGGCCGTTTCGGCCGCTACCCCTTCAAAAGGGGTCACCTTGGTGATCCGGGTACCCATGGTCTTTACGATCTTCCATCCGCCACTCATAGTGCCCAGACCGATGGCAGCATAGCAGGCGATGGGTACCCATTCCGGCATCTGGCTGAAATCGGTGATGGTGCCACCCGCGATCAGGGCTGCGGTGATGATGCCCATCACTTTCTGTGCATCATTGCCGCCGTGACC
>JBJOMF010000145.1:0-3542 GCA_046052505.1 Bacteroidota bacterium
CTACCGAAGAAGTGAAAGTTTCAGTCCATTTCATAGCTGGGGGGAAATGATTTTGATGGTGCAAAATTACAGGCGAACGGCCAATTGACGGCAAAAAAACGGACCGGTCAAAAGCCGAGCCGACGGGCTTGTTCGGCATCGATCTTTTTGAACAGATGGAACGGTTTGTACGTCCTCCAGTCCGCCAATTCCACCAATTCAACAAGCTGGTGAAGTCGTGCCTGTTTAAAATCGTATTGCGTCTGCGGAGGCATGTTTAAACAGACTACCCAGCCGTTCGCATCACTGACCTCTTCATAGAGTTCCTCATAATAATCACGGCCGTCGCTGTGGTAGTTCAGCACATTTTCCCCGACCAGGATAAACTTGAAGATCCCTGCATCCATGAACTTCTCCAGAACCTCCCGCTTCAGTGTCATGATATCGTTCTCGATAGCATCGTTCCACTCCCCGATGAGTTCGAGTACCGCATAGCGTTCCTCATAATCGGCCATCAACACCTTGAGGTATAAGGTACGGCTTCCGAATTCATCCCATTGTGGATGGATGTAAAAGTTGTAAACGGTCTGCGAAAACTCGAACTCGGAATACACCCTGCCGAAGAAGGGCGACCGGACATCCTCCTCGCTGGTATAGATATGCCGCCAGTTGTAAAAGGGCTCAATATCCTGCATGCTGCAAAGGTACCGAATCGGTGAACGGCTCCGTCAGGGTAGCACCATGTTCAGCAGGGCCCGGACCAGTAACAATACATAAAAAAGACTGAACCGCCGGAGGATATGACCGCTCCGTTCCGTATCGATGATGAACAAATAACGGAGGGGTAGATAAAAGAGCAGGAACCCGAACCCGAGGAACAGGAACAGGTACCAGATATGGGCGGGCCGCTCGATGGAATATGCACCCAGCACGGCCATGATCACCCGCTCCCAGAACAGGAAAGTCAGGAAACCGACTCCCGCGACCAGCAGGATATCGGCCAACAGCTCCTGTGCCGAAAGAGGTCCGGGTCGACGGGAACGGACGGGAGGTCGCTTGGATCGGAAGACCAACCACGTGACCAGGGATGCACCGATGAGATACAGGATGATGAATATACCTCGGGAGCCGGAATGAATCTGGGCGGCCGGAAGGGAAAGCAACCGGGCGATGGCCGGAGCGGCAAGGAACAGGGAAATGAAGAGCAGTATCCAATGGCCCAGACCCAGAATAAACGCATAGGGAACATGGGCCGGACCGCGACCCATAAGGTGCAACCGATACCGTAGCGGCGCCTGTTTCAGGGTCGCACCCAGGGCATAGGAGCCCACAGCGATCAGCAGCAACGAAGGAAACTGAGGCGAACGGACCAGCGCCCGCAGGGAGGGGAACAGGAACCCAAGAGATAAACTCAACATAAACGTAATCCAGTCCAATACGGCCGAACGGTCCTCGCGGACCAATTGGTGCAGGCGGTCACGAACGGAGGGCATCAACGGCCTTTTTAACGCTGCCCTGAGACAGAAGGAGTTCCTTCGCGCGATCATAATCGGTCAGCCCGGCTTTTTCCATCAACATCCGGGTTCCCCGGTCAACGAGCTTATCATTGGTCAGCTGCATATTGACCATCTTATTGTCCTCCACACGACCCAATTGGATCATTACGGCCGTGGAGATCATGTTCAACACCAGTTTTTGCGCCGTTCCGCTCTTCATCCTTGTGCTCCCGGTAATGAATTCAGGGCCGACGACCACTTCGACCGGCAGCTCGGCAGCGGCACTCACCGGTGCGCCCGGATTGCAGGAAATGCTTCCGGTGGTGATCCCGTGCTTACGGCACTCGTTCAAGGCGCCGATGACATAGGGCGTGGTACCGCTGGCTGCGATTCCGATCACGAGGTCGCGGTCACAGACCTGGTGTTGCAGCAGGTCCTTCCATCCCTGAGTGGGATCATCCTCGGCAAATTCAACGGCCGTCGTAATGGCCGTGTTACCCCCGGCTATGATACCGATCACCAGGCCCTGTGGAACCCCAAAGGTCGGCGGGCATTCACTGGCATCCACGATGGCGAGACGGCCACTCGTTCCGGCCCCTATATAGAAAAGCCTGCCGCCCATGAGCATCCTGTCAGCTGCCGCCTCGGCCAATCTCTCGATCTGCGGAAGGGCCCGATGCACTGCCTCTGGAACCGTACGATCCTCCTCGTTGATCAAAGCGAGAAGCTCTCCCACCGATCGCTGTTCCAGGTGACGGTGACGGCTGGGCTGTTCGGTTATCTTTTCAAAGGACATGAGCGTAGTTTAACTGTGATAGGCCACCAGGCCCTGCATCGGATGCTTCAGCACCCGGCCGAGTTCAAATCCGTAAGAGCGGCAAAGTTCCCGGAGTACGTCCTTAAAACCAAATGCGACGCTCCCGGCAAAATGCACAGGATACTTCCATACTTCCCGGTACCGGGCCAGATGCTGAAAGAAAAAATCATTCAGCCCGTCCTCAATGATGTTCTCGATCATGTAATGCCCCCGGTTGTCAGCCAGGAACCGGGCGAATCCGGCGAGATACCGGTTGGGAAGCGGTTTTTTGTACACGTTCTCCAGTATCGTTGACGCATCGGCGCCATAGGCCAGCGCAAACCGGTCGCGAAGGAATTCATCGAACGTTCCGTACAGGAAATACTGGATGACCTTCTTGCCCAGATAGGCGCCGCTGCCTTCATCGCCCAAGACATAACCCAAACCCGGACTGTTCCGGACGATACGGGAGCCATTGTAATAACAGGAGTTGGAACCCGTTCCGAGAATGCATGCAATACCCGGTTCGTGGCCGCACAGGGCCCGGGCCGCTCCCATCAGGTCGTGATTAACACCAATCCGTGCCTCCGGAAATAATGAATGCAACGCCTTGCGGACGGAGCGGCGGTTGGTTTCGCCAGCACAGCCTGTCCCGTAATAGTGTACGGCATTCACATGCACTCGCCTGAGCCGGGGCAGGAGTTCAGCCTCCAGCAGGGAGGCGATCTGAGCGGTGGTCAGAAAATAGGGACTGATCCCCTGGGTAAAAAACGTTCGTTTACGACCCGATTGCAGCAGGCACCATTCGGCCTTCGTGGCCCCGCTGTCGGCTATGAGTTGGATGTCGGACATGGAAAAGATTGATCAACCGTTCCTCTCGGAAAATTGTTTAAGGAAGCATAAAGAGAAGCAGTTGACAACTTCAACTTTTTATTACTTTGTGTCAAATTTCGCGAATAATCCATGACGGAAAATAAAAAGTTACAGGTCTGGCTTCCCTTCCTCTTTTCCATCGTACTGGTGATGGGAATGGTACTGGGGTACCAGCTGAACCGGACAGGCGGCAAAAAAGGGCTTTTCACATCCGGCGGACGCAACACGCTGCAGGAAGCCCTCGACCTCATCCGGTTCAAGTACGTTGATTCCGTTTCACTGGACTCCCTGGAAGGAAGAGCCCTTGAGGAAATGATGGCACTGCTGGACCCGCACTCGGTATACCTGACCCGCAACGCGGTCAAAGAGGCCAACGAGGAATTGGCCGGCAACTTTCA
>JBJOMF010000146.1:0-2627 GCA_046052505.1 Bacteroidota bacterium
GGCCGGTGCCAAGCGGGCGCTGGTATTGCCTGTGGGAGGGGCGTTCCATTCCCCGCTCATGTTGCCTGCGCGTAAGGAATTACAGGACGCCATCGAGGGAACGAAATTCCATCAACCTACCTGTGCCGTATACCAAAATGTGGTGGCGAAGGCCGTGATCGACCGCGATGAGATCCGACAGAACCTCATTGATCAGTTGACGGGTGCTGTTCGCTGGACACAAAGTGTGCAGGCCATGATCGCTGACGGGGCTTCCGTATTCACGGAGTGCGGTCCCGGAAAGGTCCTGCAGGGTCTTGTGCAGAAGATCGACCGGAACGTTCAGGTGTCCGGCGTGAATTGATCACCCGACCTCGATCGCGCAATTGACCCACTCCGGGTCGAACGTTGCCTGATATTTTCTGTAAAACCGCATTGCAGGTTCGTTCCAGTCAAGAACCTGCCACACGATCCGTTTGAAGTTTTTCTCACGCGCTTCTTCGATCAGCCGGTCCATTAACCGCGTTCCGATCCCTTTTCCGCGGGCCGTTTCCGTGACGAGGATGTCTTCCAGGTACAGGGCCTGGCCTTTCCAGGTAGAGTAGCGGATATAATACAGCGCAAAGCCGAGGACCTGCCCGTCCTCTTCAGCTACGAACGCCCACCATACCGGCCGGGGGCCGAATCCGCTTTCCGTGAAATGGGAGAGCGTGACCGTTACTTCCTGTGGGGCCCGCTCATATAACGCCAGTTCCCTGACCAGTTCCAGCAGTCGGGGGCAGTCCTCCCGGACGGCCCTGCGTATCGTCAATGCCATCGTGCAGATTTTTTCATACGGATGACCCAAGGGCCTGGTTCAGGTCGGTAAGGATATCCTCGATATTCTCGATGCCCACGCTCATTCGTAATAGACCGTCGGTGATGCCATAGCGTTCCCGTTCGGCTCTCGGGACTTTCAGGTGTGTCATGGATGCGGGGTGGCAAATCAGGGTATCGCAGGTGCCAAGTGAAACGGTCCGCACACACATGCGCAGCCGGTTCATCATGCCAACCCCGGCCTGCCAGCCACCCTTAAGTTCCATGCTCATCATGGCACCGGGATGGCGCATTTGTTTCAGGGCGGTCCGGTGGTCCGGGTGATCCTGCAATCCCGTGTAATTGACCCGTGCTACGGCCGGGTGTTCGTTTAGGAACTGTGCCACCTGCATGGCATTTCGGCAATGGCGTTCCATCCGCAGTTCTAAGGTCTTCAGGCCCTGAATCAGCAGGAACGCATCAAAGGGATTTCCGTTGGCACCGAGCAGGCGGTGCGTTTGAGTGCAGGGCCCCTTCATGAATTCCTGATCACGACCCAGCAAGATCCCTCCGATGGCGGTCCCGTGTCCGTTCAGGAATTTTGTCGTGGAGTGGATCACAAAGTCGACCCCAAAGCGGAATGGTTGCTGCAGGTAAGGGGTAGAGAAGGTATTGTCGCATGCGACAAGGCATCCAAATCGGTGCGCGATGCGGGTGAGTGCCTCGAGATCCACACATTGCAGGGTCGGGTTGGCCGGTGTTTCCAGGTAAAGCAGGCGGATGCCGGGATGTTGTTGAAACAATGCTTCCGCCCGATTCGGATCGCGCAGGTCGGCGATAATCGCTTCGATACCGAGCCGTGGCAGTACTTCATTGAGCATCTGGTTAGTGCCTCCGTACAGGGAGTAATGCGTAAGGATGCGATCCCCGCTGCGCAGGGCGGAAAGCAACAGTGTGGTGATGGCGCCCATGCCGGAGGCATGGAGTATCCCGGTGGGCTGGACGTCCAGTTGAAAGCCTTCCAATGCTGCGATCCTGTTCTCGGCCTCTGTAAACGTGGGGTTTCCCAGCCGGCTGTAGATATACCCGGTATCCTCGCCGCTGAACCGGCGGGCACCTTGTTCGGCCGTATCGAATACGAACGTGCTGCTGGCATAGATGGGTATTTGGTGCGCATGCATCGGATCGGGCCGGTGTCCGCCGTGAAGCGCCTGTGAACTCCAGCCGGTTAAGGTTGGCATGGGGGAGGGGTGGGGTGAGTTGTCCATGAACGGTCCTTGGTTCCTGAGTCGATGGTTGATTTCGAACGATCTGTTCAAAAGTACAGAAACACGGTCATCATGTCGGAGTGAGAGAGCGGAGGCTGTGCGGGGTGTGGGGAAAATGCGGTCAGTATTTCCTGAGCTCGGGATCACGACGCAGCCAGAATGCGATGACCAAACTGATGGCCAGGCTGATACCGCTGATCGCTGCAATGAGTTGCAAGGGTTTGGTGCGGATTTGGGAGGTCATCGATTCACGATCAATCAAGTAATAAACAGCGGGAATCACGAATAGGTAGATCAGGAACATCCTGATCGTTAGTTGCATGAATTTCTTATATCGTACTCTTGCTGGCATACATCTTTAAAACGTGAATTTACGTACGAAGGAGGCAAGTTGTTGTCGAAATTGTTTTATGCAATTATGTATAATGTTTTTTTGTTATGTATTATTAAAGTCAATTGCTTATACATCATTCAATATTCCCATTTAATAAGGGTGGCCCCCCAGGTGAAACCGCCGCCGAAAGCAGCCAGCACGATATTGTCACCCTTGTTCAGTTCGTGGCGCCACTCCCAGAGACAGAGCGG
>JBJOMF010000147.1:0-7706 GCA_046052505.1 Bacteroidota bacterium
ACGGCCCTGCCGGCCGCTGCACTTATGCACCGGCTGCTCGACATCGAACGTAAGATGGGCAGGGAACGAAGTGAACGATACGGACCCCGCCTGATCGATATCGACATCCTGCTTTTCAATGATGAGATCCACCTGGAAGCCGACCTGAAGATCCCCCACCCCGAATTGCCCGGACGCCGATTCGCGTTGCTGCCGCTTGCTTCCGTTGCGGCCCGAATGCTTCATCCGCTTACCGGCAAAACCATCGAAGCGTTGCTGTCCGACTGCACCGACCCCGGCGAGGTTCGGGCGTATCCGTGACTTTTCCACAAGATCGCATCCGGAACCGGCATCCCTCTCAATTCACCTAATTTGCAAACCCATCCGGAGCAGGGACGGCCGTGAAGTACCATTTCATCACCATAGAAGGGAATATCGGTGCGGGGAAGACCACCCTGGCGCATCTGCTGAGTAAGCATTACAATGCACGGCTGGTTCTGGAGGAATTCGCCGACAATCCTTTTCTACCTAAATTCTATGAGCACCCCGAACAGTATGCCTTTCCGGTAGAACTCTTCTTCATGGCCGAACGGTACAAACAGCTGAAGGAGCTGATACAGCAAAAAGACCTTTTCCAAAGCCTGACGGTTTCAGACTACCTGTTCACCAAATGCCTGCTCTTCGCCAAAGTGACTCTTCCCGCTGACGAATTCCGGCTTTACCAGCGCCTGTTTGACATCATCCACCAGCAGCTGGTGCAACCGGATATCCTCATCTACCTGCACGCACCTGTTGCGAAATTGCAGGAGAACATCCGGAAGCGCAACCGGTCTTACGAACAGAACATCACCGATGAATACCTGTTCAACATTCAGGAGACCTACACCCACTACATCCGGCAGCACAATGTGAAGACCCTGTTCGTGGACGCCAGCAATGCCGATTTCCTGCACAACGACAAACACATGCAGGTACTGCTGGAGGCGCTTGACAAGGACTACGAGGAAGGACAGCATTTCATCACCCTGCCTGATTGAAGCCCCCACCGGATGACTCCCCGCAATGAATTACCTTTATCCGATGAGGTTCCTTTTCCAATTCACCGATAAACATCCGGGCTTCCGCTGCTGCGCATGTTCCGACTGAAAACACCGGGCACGCCCCGACTGAGGGCCGTCATCAATCGGGAATTCACCTGGTTCATCACCGCACGCATCCTGTTCATCGGCGGCCTCCGCATGACGCCGGTGCTGCTGGGCTGGCGACTCTACGAGATCACAGGCAGCAAACTCGCTCTCGGCGTGTTGGGACTTTCCGAGGTGATCCCCGCCATCACTCTGGCACTGCCGGCAGGGGTTCAGGTAGACCGGAGTGACAAGCACCGGCTACTAAGCCGTTGCATGCTGCTATACCTGCTATTGATGCTGGGCCTGCTCGTAGTAACGTCGCGATGGATGGAAGTCCATTATTCACGCACCGTAACAGAATGGAGCATCTACGGACTGGTATTCGCAACCGGTGCGGTACGTGCCTTCACCGGTTCGGCCTTCAATGCCTTTCTTGCCCAGCTGGTACCGGGCGACAGCCTGGTACGGGCCGTATCCATCAACAGTATGATCTGGTTGGTGGCCGCCGTGGCGGGACCTGCCACGGCCGGCCTGCTCATGGGCTATACCAATATCACGATCGCCTTTATCCCGGTCTGCGTGCTCGTAGCGATCGCCTACGTTTTGTTCCGCCAGATAAAGCCCAAACCCGTGAGCTGGCAAGGCACAAGCAAAACCTGGGAAGGGATGAAGGAAGGGCTGCGCTTCGTATTCAAACAAAAGGCCCTGCTGGGAGCGATGAGCCTGGACATGTTCGCCGTCCTCTTTGGCGGCGCCGTTGCCCTGCTGCCGGTTTTTGCCAGTGATATATTGAAGGTAGGTCCCGTTGGGCTGGGCTGGCTGGTGGCTGCCACGTACTTGGGCAACTTCATCGCGATCGCCTGGCTGACCGCGCATCCGTTGCGTTCCCGCCAGGGACGTACCCTGCTGTATGCGGTGGCCGGCTTCGGCGCCTGCATGCTCGTCTTCGCCCTTTCGGAAAATTTCTGGCTCAGTTTTATGGCCCTGTTTGCAAGCGGTCTTTTCGACGGGGTCAGCGTGATCATACGAGGTACCGTCGTTCAGCTCTTCGTGCCCGATGAGATGCGCGGGCGTGTATCCGCCGTAAATTCAATGTTCATCAACTCCTCCAACGAACTTGGACAGTTCGAGAGCGGTGTGGCCGCGGCTGCCATGGGAACGGTCCCCTCCGTACTATTCGGCGGCTGTATGACGCTGCTGGTCGTAGCAATGACCTGGTTCAAGGCACCCGGACTCCGGAAATTCGAATACTGAACCAACTCAGGATACTTCGTGAAGCAACCGCTCCAGCACCTGAAAGGTGATCGGACAGAACGTGACATTCTTCAACGTGATGGCCGGACGCTTAACGAGCACATCCTCATCCGTGTAAGGGAAGCGACGGCAATCAGAGGGACGATCTTCATAGATCGAGCACCGGTTGTCGGACCCCAGGAACGGACAGGGCAGGCGGTTGGCGACAAAATCACCGTCAGAGTCCACGGTCAGATAGCGCTCGATCAATTCACTTTCACGGAGCCGAAGCGCCTTACTGATCCGCCGGATATCGGTGGTCTTGAAGCGCGGGGAATAGTTCCGGCAGCAGTTGGCACACTGCAGGCAATCGATCTCCCGAGTGGCTGCATCATGCAACTCGGGCAGGAGACGGAGCACGCGGTTCCGGTCCACCCGCCGCAGAAAGCCCCGATACATCTTCTGCCTGGCGGCTGCCTGCTGTTCCCAGTTCTTTGGAAGCCTGTCCGACATATGGGCCAAGTTACCGGAAATCCGGCAAGGCATGAATTGTTTGAGATAATCCACATACCGGCCGTACTCGCTCCACAGTCGGACTTTTTCTCCGAACCCTGCACTACCTTTGCAACACCGGAAAAATTCCGCGGCTCGCGGACCGAACGCCGGTCTAAAACCCCGTGAATATGACAGTTTTCGAACAACGATCCTCCGAATTCCAGCATCGCCATATCGGACCCGGCACCGATGATACACAGCATATGCTGAAGACCGCCGGTGCTTCCAGTCTGGAGGATCTTGTCAAGAATACGGTACCGCAGGGTATCGGTTTCGGCAGACCCCTGAATCTGCCCGCACCCATGAGTGAATTCGAATATGCCCGCCATATTTCGGAAACAGCCCTGCGTAACGAGCTGTTCCGCACTTATATCGGCCAGGGCTATTACGATACCATCACTCCGGCCGTGATCGCGCGAACGATCTTTGAGAATCCGGGCTGGTACACCCAGTACACCCCCTACCAGGCCGAGATCTCCCAGGGTCGTCTGGAGAGCCTGCTCAATTACCAGACCATGGTGAGCGACCTGACCGGGCTGCCCATCGCGAACGCCTCCCTGCTTGATGAGGGCACGGCCGCATCGGAAGCGATGACCATGTTCTTCAATACGCTCAACCGGCAGGATACGATCGAACGGCCCCGGTTCTTCGTGGACCGGGAAGTATTCCCACAGACCCGTGACCTGCTGCTGACCCGTGCCCTGCCGCTGGGCATCGAGATCGTAACGGGCGATCAGGCCACGGCAGCCATCGACAGCAGTTTCTTCGGCGCCATCGTGCAATACCCGAACGACAAGGGAGCGATCATCGATTACCGGTCCTTTATAGAAAAGGCCCATGCCGCCGGAGCCCTCGTGGTCATGGCCACCGACCTGCTGGCCCTCACCCTGCTCACCCCACCCGGCGAGCTGGGTGCCGATGTGGCCGTCGGATCGGCACAGCGGTTCGGTGTTCCGCTGGGATTCGGAGGACCCCATGCCGCCTTCTTCGCCGCGAAGGATGACTTCAAACGCAGCATGCCGGGCCGCATTATCGGTGTCAGCATCGATGCGCAGGGAAACCGCGCCCTTCGTATGGCACTGCAAACCCGAGAACAGCATATCAAGCGCGAGAAGGCCACATCCAATATCTGTACAGCCCAGGCCCTGCTGGCGAATATGGCTGCGATGTATGCCGTATATCACGGACCAACCGGCCTCCGCAATATCGCAACCCGCATCGCCATACTTACGCAAACCGTGGCAGAAGCCATCGAACAACGGGGATACTCCCTGGTGAGCCCGCACTTTTTCGATACCATCACCATTCGGACCGACCGGGTCAATGCCATCCGTGAAAAGGCCGAGCGGCACCGGATCAATCTGCGATACTTCGGGTCTGACCTGATCGGCATCTCGCTCGATGAGACCACGGAACCGACCGACCTGTTCGACCTGATCAACTGCTTCGAGAATGACCAAGACCCTGTGGCCTTCAGCATCCCGGCGGATGCATCTCTTCGGCATATACCCGAATACCTGAACCGCCGGTCGGCCTATCTGACCCACCCGGTGTTCAATACCGTACGCAGCGAAAGTCAGATGATGCGCTACATCAAGCAATTGGAGAACAAGGACCTCTCCCTGAACACATCGATGATCTCACTGGGCAGCTGTACCATGAAGCTCAATGCGGCCAGTGAGATGATGCCGCTGAGCGACCCCCATTGGAGCCGCATGCATCCTTTCGCCCCGGCCGCTCAGACGGAAGGCTACCGCACCATCATCGATGAGCTGAGCCGCTATCTCTGCGAGATCACGGCCTTCGATGCCTGCAGCATGCAGCCCAACAGTGGCGCACAAGGCGAATATGCAGGCCTGCTCACGATTCGCGGCTTCCATGCTGCCAATGGGGAACCCCACCGCAACGTGATGCTGATCCCCATATCGGCCCACGGCACCAACCCTGCCTCCGCCGTCATGGCCGGCATGAAGGTGGTCGTGGTAAAAGCCCTCGAAAACGGCTACATCGATATCGAGGACCTGAAGGCAAAGGCCGTTCAATACAGCAAGGAACTGGCCGGCATCATGATCACCTATCCCAGCACATACGGCGTCTATGAGGAAACCGTGAAAGAGATCACCGCCATCGTACACGACCACGGCGGGCAGGTGTATATGGACGGCGCGAACATGAACGCGCAGGTGGGACTTACGGCACCGGGTCTGATCGGCGCAGACGTCTGCCACCTGAACCTGCACAAAACGTTCGCCATCCCGCACGGCGGCGGCGGTCCGGGCATGGGTCCCATCTGCGTAAAGGCCCACCTGGCACCCTTTCTACCCGGCCACACAGGACACTGTACCGGAGGTGCCGTCTCGGCAGCTCCTTACGGCTCCGCCTCGATCCTGCTCATTTCATATGGATATATACGGATGCTGGGTGCCGAAGGAGTCAAAAAAGCTACAGAGTATGCGATCCTGAATGCAAACTACATGCGGGCTCGCCTGGAAGGAACTTACGATATCCTCTATCGGAACAACAATGGCCATGTAGCCCATGAATTCATCGTGGACCTCCGCCCATTCAAGAAAACTGCTGATATCGAAGCGGAGGATGTGGCCAAACGTCTGATCGATTACGGATTCCACGCTCCCACGATGAGCTTCCCCGTACCGGGTACCATCATGATCGAACCCACCGAAAGTGAAGACAAGGGCGAACTGGACCGATTCTGCGATGCCCTGCTTTCGATCCGGGAGGAGATCCGGGCCATCGAAGACGGGACCGCAGACCGTAAGGACAATCCTCTGAAGAACGCACCCCATACACAAGCGGTCGTTACCCGGAACGAATGGACCCATCCCTATTCCCGACAGGAAGCAGCCTTCCCACTGTACTATGTAACGCTAAATAAATTCTGGCCCTCGGTCGCCCGGGTGAACAACACCTTCGGCGATCGCAATCTCATCTGCACCTGCGAGCCCGTCTCCTCGTACCAGGAAACGGAGGCCTGACCGGTACGCTATGGCTGTACGATGCAAGAAAGACCCCGACATCCGGGGTCTTTCCTTTTTCCGATTCGATCACCGATCGCGACCAAAACGCCTGCCTGAACCCGAAGAGCCGGAGCGTTCCGCTCTGCCGATCGGCTCCCTTCGTTCAAAAGAGCGCGTACCCATTTGTCGATCCGCAGGCGGCGAACTGAAAGAGCGGCGGTCCGGAGAACGATCCGTACGGATCGACGTTTCACGCTCCCGGGGCATACGGCCCGGAGGGATGTTGCCGGACTCCACCCGCCGGGGTTCGTAGCGGGGCGTTTGCATCCTGTCCTCACGCCGAACATCTCCCGATCCCTGTTCCCGACGATACGGATTTTCAGGCACCCGAAACGAGCGGTGACGACCTTCACCGGAAACGACCGGATCACGAGACCCGATGTCCGCTCGATCATACCGTTCAAAGCGACCGGGGCGTGCACTTCGGTCTGTTTCGGGGCGAATGCGGGGCCTGTACAGACCGATCTCATCGTTCCTGTAGTAGGACGGACCCGGCCGGTACATATCGCGCAAGCGCACGGGGTTGATACGGCCGCACCAGCGTTCCGCCTCCCAGCGGGAGGGGCCCGAACGAAAGCCATAGTTCCCCCGGCTGTAATTGGTTTGAATAAGAGTGGTATGATACATGATCGTGGTATTCTGCCGGCGGTCAATGGCGTATTCCCAAAGACGCGCACTCAGGATATGCCGACGCGGTGTGAAGCACCAGAAATAATCCGGCGGATTATAGGTTCCGATATGGATGTACATGTTCACCCCGGGACGCAGCGGTGCCCATCCATAAAAATCACCCCCGTCGCGCCAGGCCACCCAGGCGGGCGCCCACTCGTAACCGGGCACCCAATACCAGCCATAGTCCGCATCATGGTCCCAGCGACCATAGTGGAAAGGTGCCCATCCCCATTCATAGTCAGACACCCACATCCATTCCTGTTCCTCAGTCCACACCCAGCGCCCATTGGTCTCATAGGGACGGAAATCGGGCCCGGCATCGGGCACCCATACGAATCCCGTACCGGGATATTCCACCCATCGTCCATAGGGGGATAGGCCATCATAAAAGTCTTGATAACTCAGCTCCCGGTCACGATCGTCATCCCATTCAGTCTGTGCGCCGGCAGGCTGCAGCAGGGCCGTTACCGGGAGCAGGGCAAGGGCCAGGGTCAGCATCAGAAGGTTATGCTTCATATTCAACAGGTTTTCTTTGGAACGTACAAAAGTGCACGATGACCGCTCTTGTACGTTGGCAAGTGTTCCATTACCATGCCACGGCACCGCTGGGATATCCGTTTTAGGAAAACATTGTACAAATCGGGTCCGGTCCGACCGATTGGGTTAACTTGAAGAAAGCGTTGCCATGGACCAGCGTATCATCGATCTGTACGACGAATACACCCATCGTCCCCTGCCCCGTCAGGAATTCCTCAAGCGGTTGGCCCTGCTGGTTGGCGGTATGGCCGGAGCCATGGCATTGTTACCGCTGCTGGAGGTGAACGAGGCACATGCCGCAGTGACCCCTGCCGACGGCCTGTTCACGGAACGGATCCGATATGATGGTGTGAACGGGGAGATGCAGGCCTATGTGGCGCGTCCGGAGAAGCAACAACACTATCCCGCCGTGATCGTCATCCATGAAAACCGCGGCCTGAACGCACATATCGAGGATGTCACCCGACGCGCGGCACGGGCCGGTTACCTCGCCATTGCACCCAACGCTCTTGCGCCTCTCGGCGGAACGCCCGAAAATGCGGATGAGGCCCGGGCGCTTTTCCTT
>JBJOMF010000148.1:0-3724 GCA_046052505.1 Bacteroidota bacterium
TGCGGGTGGGAGATCAGGTGTTTGCCCTTGGCTATCCGGCCGTGGCGACCTTTCATCCGCTCATCTCGGAGGAGTCCATCTCAGAGGCTACGCTCACGCGAGGGCTCGTTAGTGCCAAGAAGAACATGCGCGATGGCTGGGAAGTGCTGCAAACCGATGCATCCATCACCCACGGGAACAGCGGGGGACCGGTCTTGAACGAATACGGGGAGGTGATCGGACTGGCCACTTTCGGAAGCATCGATCAGGAGCGGGGACAGGAGGTACAGGGCATGAATTTCATCGTCCCTGTGACCATCGTGCGTGAATTCATCCGTAAGGCCGGGATACGGCCAGCCATGAGCGATATTTCCCTTGCATTCGAGGAGGCGCTCGATCTTTTCGATGAGCAGCGCTTCAAAAAGGCCCTCGAACGGTTCGATGAGGTGAAGGCCATGAACGCATCATTCCCCTTTATCGAAAAGTACATCCGGGAGACTGAGGACAACATCAGCCGGGGGCTTGACCGTGAACCCGCGGACCAACGGCTGTATTACTATATCGCCGGCGGGGTCGTATTGGCGGGATTGCTGCTGTTCATCATCCTGCGCAGGCGCCGCCGGGGCTGATCACTGATCGTCCACATCCGCGGCTGGGGCGGGGCTGTACTTTTGCCTCGCCATGATCGCTGCGATATGTCCGGGCGATTTCCGTTCCAGTTGAATATCCTTGAGCGGTGCCACATACAGGCTTCGCCCATGGGTGCCCAGTACGATCTCGTTGTCCCTTGCCTGTAAGGCGATATCATGAACGGCGATCCCTCCCGGTAGCCCACCACTCCATGCCATATAGCTTTTGCCCTGGTCGAAACTCACGTAGAGTCCGCCATCCGTACCCACGTACAGGTTGCTGTCATCACGCGGATCCTCCCGGATCACATTGATCGCTTCCGCTGGCAGGTTGCCGTGGATTGCTTTCCAGGTGGTACCGTGATCGTTGCTCACGAAAACATACGGCTGGAAGTGGTCGAAGCGGTACCCGTTCAGGGTCACATAGACCCTGCCCTCCCGGTGCTGGGAGGCGATGACCCGGCTAACCCACAGCTTGCGTGTTACCAGTCTGGTATCGATGATGGCCGGTTTCCTGCCTTTTGTGGCTGCGTTGGGTACTTCAGGGCGGTGGAGGGGCTCCCAGGAGTAGCCGCCATCGAATGAGCGGTGAAGGTTCCCGTCATCAGTACCGGCATAGACCAATCCGAACCGCAGCGGCGATTCCGTAAGGCTGGTCACTGTGCCGTACGGAACATTTCCGGGCACCTTGCCATTGGTGAGGTCGGGACTCAACGGGATCAGGGTGTCGCCCTTGTTCAGGGATCGGTGTACCCGGTTGCTGCCATAGTACAACACGTCCGGATTGTGCCGGCTTAGTAGAATAGGTGTCTGCCAGTTGAAGCGGAGGGGTTTCTCGCCCAAGTCATGTTGCGGCCGCAGAAACTTGCCTCCGCCGCGGCGATCCTTATTGAGCCGGCTGTAGAATCCGAACTGCGAGCCGGAATAAACGGTCGTATTGTCTCGTGGATCCACCTGTGCCTGCATGCCATCTCCGCCGTTGAGTGCCCGATAGGCGTATTGCCCGTTATCGATCCATCCGATATCCTCCTTGTGTGTAGAGGGGCCCCACCAACTGCCATTGTCCTGCAGGCCGCCATATACATTGTAGGGACGTGCTTCATCGACGGCGATCGCGTAATACTGTCCGACCGCAGGGGTATTCGCCTTGAACCAGTTCGCTCCATTGTCATAGGTGATATTGCAACCTCCGTCGTTGCCGTTCACTAGGTGCGAATCGTTCTTCGGGTTCACCCAAAGGGCGTGATGGTCGGCGTGTACATTCCCTTTGTCCATGGTCTTGAAAGTCTTGCCGCCATCGGCAGAGACCTGTGCATAGAAACCCAGTATGAACACCTTTTCCGGATCATAATGCGACGTGTAGATCTTGGCAAAATAGTATCCATAGGTATTAAAAATTCCAATAGGCTTTTCGTGGGTCTTTTTCCAGGTGTTTCCGCCATCGTCGCTTCGGTATACTTCGCAGCCCGCAATGCCCGTATTCTGGAATCCGTCGTCGTTATCCAGGTAGTCCCATAATACAGTGGGGGGCTGTGTGCCTGCGGCCACCAGTCCCTTGACGGACTGCGCATTGTATTTTCGGGGAAATGCGTTCTTTTTCAGGAAGGTGTCCAGCAGGTGATCTTTCAGGCCGGAGAACTGTTCCCGGGTCAGGTTACGCATGTCTTCCTTCCGGTAGAAGGTATCCTTACGGGTGGCGGTATCGGGTCGTGGTGTGTTGTTGTCCACTACGGCCCATACGATACGCGGGTCCTTGGGATATACGGCCAATCCGATACGCCCAATGCGGTCACCGGTCATGAATCCGGAACCGGGTCCGCTGATCTTCGACCAGGTCTCTCCGCCGTCGATACTTTTGTAGATGCCGCTGCTGCCGCCGCTTTCTTCGAATTTCCACGCCCGGCGGGTGCGGTACCACATGGCTGCATACAACTGCCGCGGGTTCAAGGGATCGATATCGAGGTCCACCGCTCCGGTATTCTCATCTACGAACAGGGTATGCTTCCAGCTCTTTCCTCCATCGGTCGTTTTGAATACGCCGCGTTCGGGGTTGGGGGAGTATAAATGGCCCAAAACGGCCACCCAGGCCGTCTGCGGGTCGGTCGGGTGCAGTTGGATCTTTCCGATATGATGCGATTCGGGCAGCCCAAGGTATTCCCAGGTTTTACCATTGTTGGTTGTCCGGTAGAGTCCCGTTCCTGCATAGGAGGACCGGCTGCTGTTCACTTCACCGGTACCTACCCAGATCGTACGGGTCGACCAGTTCACGGCGATATCGCCGATGAAAAGGGAACCGAGGCTGTCCATCACCGGGGTGAAGCTTTGGCCGTTATTGCTGGTATGCCACAGGCCTCCGGATGCGTAGGCCAGGTAGAATTCCGTAGGATCATCGGGATTCACGTCCAGATCGGCCACCCGCCCGCCCATGATGGAAGGCCCGATGTTCCGGAAGGAGATCCCGTTTAGGGGTGATTTGCGTTGCAGCAGTGACCGTTGTTCCATCGATGCCAGCCGTTCCGTACCGGAGGTCGGTGCTACCTGTGCGTAGGAGACAGGGCCCGCTACGAAAAGAAGGCATGCATACAGCAGGACGGTCTTTTTGAATCCGTTCGGTGTTTGCCGTTTTTTTAACAAGCCGTACATGGTAGGCGGTGGGGTTTCGTTAGTAAATTGCGATCCGGGGATCTTTCCTCCTGTTTCAAACATACTAAACAAATGCGTTCCCTATTCCTCCTGTGTTCTCTTATTTCCCTGCAGGCTGCTGCTCAGTGGAAGGAATATTTCATCGGTGTGCGGGGTGATACCCTCAACCGGATCGATCTCAAGGGCCGAAAGCAGGGTCCCTGGGTGATCCGGGTACCGGATCTGCGGGGTGAGCGGGGCTATGAGGAGGAGGGTCAGTTCCTGAATGATTTCAAGGAGGGAGAGTGGAAGCGGTTTTCGTTGGAAGGGGTGAAGATCGCCGAGGAAAATTACCGGTGGGGGAAGCTGAACGGCCGTCAGCGTTACTACACCTACAACGGAGGCCTCCTTCGCGTGGAGAGCTGGCGGGCCATCGATCCGTCGAGTGCCTATGATACGGTTCCGATCTATGACCTGAAGGATCCCGGCAAGGA
>JBJOMF010000149.1:0-5217 GCA_046052505.1 Bacteroidota bacterium
ATCCTGCAGGCCCATCCCGGGGAGATCTTCTTCACCAGCGGGGGAACCGAAAGCGATAACATGGCCATCCATTCGGCCATCGTTGACCTTGGCTGCCGGCATGTCATCACTTCGCCGATCGAACATCATGCCGTGCTTCATGCCGTTGAGCACTTCGATGAGCGGGATGCCGTTACGTCGACCTACGTTCGGTTGCTGCCCGACGGCCATATCGATCTGGCGGATCTGGAGGCTCAACTGGCGGCTCGTGAGGAGCGGTGCTTCGTGAGCCTGATGCATGCCAACAACGAGATCGGGAACCTCCTCGACCTGGATGCCGCAGGAGAGATCTGCAAACGTTACCAGGCCATCTTCCATTCGGATACGGTGCAGACCGTCGGCCATTATCGCATTGATCTGCGCAGTAAGCCCGTCCATTTCGCTACCGGGGCCGGGCACAAATTCCACGGGCCCAAGGGCGTTGGGTTGCTATATATCAATGACAACATAAAAGTGCATCCCCTGATCCGCGGAGGGGGTCAGGAGCGGAACATGCGTGCCGGTACCGAAAACGTGTACGGTATCGTTGGTTTTGCCAAGGCGCTGGAGCTGGCCGATGCCCGGCTCGATGCGGACACGGCCTATATCCTATCGCTTAAAAAGTATATGGCCGGGCAACTGCTGGAAGCCATACCCGGTGTGGGTTTCAATGGGGACGCGCTGGGCCGGTCACTTTATACGGTATTGAATGTGTCATTTCCCAAAACAGAACGATCCGAGATGATTCTCATGGGCCTTGACATGAAGGGGATCTGTGTGTCGGGCGGCAGTGCCTGCAGCAGCGGCGCCGACGTGGGCAGTCATGTCATCCGGGCCATCAATAATGACCCGAACCGGGTTCCGGTCCGCTTCTCCTTTTCCCGTCATAATACGGTTCGGGAGATCGACACGGTCATCGGGGCACTGAAGGAGCTGATCTGACCGGTCTGAATTATAGATAATACCAGGGATTGCGACGTGCGGCTCGCATATAACGGCGGAGATTGCGCCAGAAAGCCAGCACCAGGTAGAGGATGATCGGTGAGCCCATGGTCAGCACGGAAGTGTACAGGAAGTACTGACGGATCCGGCCGGTGGCGATGCCCAGGCGTTCGCCGATGGAACTACAAACGCCATAGGCGTTCCATTCCACGAAGCTTTTCAGGCGGTTCATCACACCAATTTACTCAATTCGCGCAAACCG
Source organism: Bacteroidota bacterium (assembly GCA_046052505.1). Taxonomy (GTDB): domain Bacteria; phylum Bacteroidota; class Bacteroidia; order Chitinophagales; family Chitinophagaceae; genus JJ008. Next base: position 1,223 of record JBJOMF010000149.1, read on the forward strand.
GCTACCCGGAGGCGGTTAAAAAATCCATTTTTCGTAGTTTTGCAATACGAAACAGGCGTTCTTCGGCCGTGGGCCCTCATCCGGGGTCGCAGGACCTTTCGGGAGCCAAGTTCTTCACAATCAAATCCTTTTCATGGTATTCGATCTTGATGTAATTCGAAAAGTTTATGCCGCCATGCCGGCCAAAGTGGATGCGGCGCGAAAGGCGCTGGGCCGCCCGCTCACCCTTGCCGAAAAGATCCTCTTTGCGCACCTCTGGCCCGGTACCGAACCCCGTGCCTTCAAACGGGGAAAGGATTATGTCGATTTCGCACCCGACCGGGTGGCGATGCAGGATGCCACGGCACAGATGGCCCTGCTCCAGTTCGATACCACCGGACGTACGAAAGTGGCCGTCCCTTCCACCGTCCATTGCGATCACCTGATCGTGGCGAAGACCGACAGCGCCGCCGACCTGGCTCGTGCGGTCAGCGACAACGAGGAGGTCTATAACTTCCTGTCATCCATTTCTAACAAATACGGGATCGGGTTCTGGAAACCCGGAGCGGGCATCATTCACCAGGTTGTTCTGGAGAACTACGCCTTTCCCGGCGGCATGATGATCGGTACAGACAGCCACACCGTAAATGCCGGCGGCCTCGGTATGGTGGCCATCGGTGTAGGTGGTGCCGATGCCTGTGATGTCATGGCCGGACTCAGTTGGGAACTGCTGATGCCCAAGCTGATCGGTGTCAAGCTGACCGGCAAACTCCGCGGATGGACCGCTCCCAAGGATGTCATTCTGAAGGTGGCCGGTATCCTGACGGTCAAGGGGGGTACGAATGCCATCGTTGAATATTTCGGTGAGGGGGCACAGGCATTGAGCTGTACGGGCAAGGGTACCATTTGCAATATGGGTGCCGAGATCGGTGCCACAACGTCCACCTTCGGATATGACGAGAGCATGAGCCGTTATCTCAAGGCTACGGGACGCGCGGAGGTCGCTGAGGCAGCCGATGCGATCTGTACGTATCTGACCGGAGACGATGCGGTATATGCCGCGCCGGAAAAATACTTCGATCAGGTGATCGAGATCGATCTCGATACACTGGAGCCCCACCTGAATGGTCCTTTTACTCCGGACCTTGCCACACCGATCTCCGAGATGAAAGCAGCGGCACGTACGAATGGCTGGCCCACCAAGATAGAGGTCGGACTCATCGGAAGCTGCACCAACTCCTCATATGAGGATATCAGCCGTGCCGTCAGCCTGGCACGTCAGGTCAAGGAAAAGGGATTAAAGCTGCGTTCCGAATTCACCATCACTCCGGGTAGTGAGCAGGTTCGGTATACCATCGAACGGGACGGTTTCCTGAACCTGTTCAGTGATATCGGTGCAACGGTCTTTGCCAATGCCTGCGGTCCCTGCATCGGTATGTGGGACCGGATGGGAGCTGAAAAGCAGGAGCGGAATACCATCGTGCATTCCTTCAATCGGAATTTCGCCAAGCGGGCCGACGGCAACCCGAACACACTGGCCTTCGTGGCCTCCCCCGAACTGGTCACCGCTCTCGCGATCGCCGGCGATCTGGGCTTCAATCCCCTTACCGATACCCTCACCAATGATAAAGGCGAGGAGGTCCGGCTGGACCCACCGTCAGGTGACGAACTTCCCCCCATGGGATTTGCCGTTGCGGATGCAGGGTATCAGGCACCTGCTGCGGATGGCAGCCAGGTGGTGGTGGACGTGAAGACAGACAGCAAGCGCCTGCAACTCCTCTATCCGTTCGCTGCCTGGGAGGGTGCCGATCTCAACGGACTCCGACTACTCATCAAGGCTAAAGGCAAGTGCACCACGGACCATATCTCTATGGCGGGTCCTTGGCTGAAATTTCGCGGACATCTCGATAATATCAGCAACAACCTGCTCATCGGCGCTACCAATTTCTTCAATGAAAAGACGGACTCTGTAAAGAATCAGCTTACGGGTGTGTATGGTCCGGTGCCCGCCACACAGCGGGCCTATAAGGCGGCCGGTATCGGTTCGATCGTGGTGGGTGATGAAAATTACGGGGAAGGCTCCAGCCGTGAGCACGCGGCCATGGAGCCACGTCATCTGGGTGTTCGGGTGGTGCTGGTGAAGTCATTTGCCCGCATCCACGAGACCAATCTGAAGAAGCAGGGCATGCTGGCCCTGACCTTTGCCAATAAGGAGGATTACGACAAGATCCTGGAAGATGACACCATCGATGTGAATGGACTGACGGCCTTCGCTCCGGGTAAACCACTGACCATCACGTTACACCATTCCAATGGATCCAGTGAGAGTTTCGCGGTGAATCACAGTTACAATGCACAGCAGATCGAGTGGTTCCGCGCCGGAGGCGCCCTGAATGTGATTCGGGCCCAGTTCGCGGGCTGACCGTTTCCGAACCATTCCGGGAACGGATTGTAATAGTTGCTATACCATTGGCCAATGCATCAGCGACTCCAGAACCTCGCCACTACCGGATACGGTCTTTTACTTTTCCTGCTCCTTTCCTGCGGAAAGGGCGGGGGAGGCGACACCCCGCCCCCTAATCCCTGCTCGGGGGTCACTGTCAGTGTATCAGGAACGACCATGAACCCTGCAGCGGGTGCTACCAACGGCAGTATCAATGCCTCCGCTTCCGGAGGTTCCGGTTTTACATACAGTCTGAATAACGGCTCCTTCCTGACTTCAGGAAATTTCACCGGGCTGGGCGCTGGAACGTATACCGTGATAGCCAAGAACAGCAATGGTTGTACCGGGTCGGCGACCTTCACGCTCACGGCCCAAAACCCCTGTTCGGGGGTGATCATCACCGTAACCGGTACGGTCACGAATCCCACCGCAGGTGCGTCGAACGGAAGTGTCGCAGCCTCCGCTTCCGGAGGTTCGGCTCCCTATACTTTTAGTTTGAATGGAGGGCCCTTCCAGTCCTCCGGTACGTTCGCTGGTCTGTCAGCCGGCACCTTTCAGATCACATCCCGTGATGCCAATGGCTGTCAGGGCACGGGCAACTTCACATTGACGGCACCCAATCCCTGTACCGGAATAACGATCACCGTGACGGGCACCACGACAAATCCCACCTCCGGGGTCGCCAACGGAAGCATTGCCGCAACCGCCTCCGGAGGAACGGCTCCCTATACCTACAGTTTGAATGGAGGAGCTTTTCAGTCCTCCGGAACCTTCTCCGGTCTATCGGCCGGGAGTTACACCATCGCGGCCCGCGATGCCAATACCTGTCAGGGTTCCGCCCCGTTCACCCTCACTGCGGTAAATCCCTGTTCGGGCGTCAACATAACTATAACTACCAGCGTAACGGGCAACACCCCCTGTGTAACACCTGCAACCGGCTCGGTCAATGCCTCTGCCTCGGGGGGTACAGGTCCCTATCAGTACAGCTTGAACAATGGCGCGTTCCAGTCTTCCGGCACCTTTGGCAATCTGACCGCCGGCACCTACAATGTCCGTGCCCGGGATGTCAACACCTGCATCGGAACGGTCAATGTCACGGTGACCGACCTGAATCCCGGGCCGCTTTTCTCGGATGTACGCGCGTTGATACAGGCCAACTGTTTGTCCTGTCACAACAGTCAAAATCCAGGTGGCGGAATGAATTTTTCGCTGGATTGTAATATCGTGAACAACAAGACCCGTATCCAGGCCCGCGCGGTAAATGGTACCCCCTCATCGATGCCTCCATCGGGGCTGCTCGATCCTGCGGAGCGGCAAAAGATCACCAACTGGATCAATGCCGGTGGCCGATTCACGGATTGATGTGGGAGCTGAATGTAAATGAATTCCCGGCGGCTGATATGTGTCAGCCTTTTTTATCTCCGGTACCCCAGCGATAGGTGAGGAGGTCGAAGCCGGCCAGATCGATCACCCGGTCGACGACCGTGTCCACGACCTGCTCCAGCGTAGCGGGGCGACTGTAAAATGAGGGGGTTGCCGGGCAGATGATTCCCCCGGACAGAGTGACGGTCTC
>JBJOMF010000150.1:0-6142 GCA_046052505.1 Bacteroidota bacterium
TATCGTAGAGGTGACACAACCGGACCTGCTCGATATCAACTTCGGATGCCCGGTGAAGAAAGTGGCGTTACGGGGCGCCGGGGCCGGCGTGCTCCGGGATGTGGATCTGATGGTCCGGCTGACCGAAGCCGTTGTCCGTTCCACAGCGCTTCCGGTTACGGTAAAAACCCGCCTCGGCTGGGACGAGAGGTCGCTGAATATTGAAGAGGTGGCCGAACGCCTGCAGGATGTCGGGATCAGCGCTTTGGCCATTCATGGCCGCACCCGGGCACAGATGTATAAGGGAAACGCTGATTGGACGCTGATAGGCAACGTCAAGAACAATCCCAGGATCCGCATTCCCATCTTCGGCAATGGCGACATCGATTCTCCGGAAAAAGCGCTGGAATACAAAAATCGCTACGGGGTCGATGGCATCATGATCGGGCGGGCGGCAATCGGATACCCGTGGATCTTCGACGAGATCAAACACTATCTGAAAACGGGGACGCATCTCCCTCCTCCCGACATCGACGACCGTTTAGCGGTGTGCCGCAAGCACTTGCGCCGCTCGGTTGAATGGAAAGGACCGGTGGTCGGCATCAATGAGATGCGGCGCCATTATGCGAACTACCTGAAAGGACTGCCCAATATCCGTGAGTACCGCGGGCGACTGGTAACCCTGCGAACAGAGGAGGAGATACTGTGCGTATTGGATGAGATCGCTGTCGCCTATGACGGATACCGGTTCGAGCGAACCCCGATCGAACTGATCAACTACCACGAAAAATGTCCCGTAGAATGAGCGGGACCGGCTCCTTCATCATTGTATCCGTTCGGTGATGGAGCGGCTGAGTGGGGAGATGGATGGATCGAAGTAACCCACCAGCATCCCCTTCTCGTCGACCAGGTACTTGGAAAAATTCCATTTGGGGGCCTTATCACACCACCCGTTACGGGAGGCATCCGTAAGCCATTGAAATACGGGATGCTGCTGCGACGATCGGATCACGACCGATTTTTTTGCGAGGGGGAAGGTGACCCCGTAGTTGCGGCGGCAGAAGCCAGCTATGTCGGCATCGGACCCTTTTTCCTGCTGCTTGAAATCATTGGCCGGAAAGGCAAGGATCACCAGCCGGTCGCCGTACTGCTCATACAGCTTCTGCAACGCATCATATTGCGCAGTGTATCCACAGTCCGAGGCCGTATTGACGATCAGGACCTTTTTACCCCGAAAGGTATCAAGGGACCATTCCGTACCGTCCGTAGTTTGCATGCGCAGGTCATAGAAGGAAGCAGGAGGTTGTACCTGCCGGTCATTGATCAGTCGGGTGGAACCGAACCGGTCCGTTACCCACATCAGGGCCGGATACAGGGTCCTTAGTATTTTTTGTCGGTACGTCATAGTCGGTTGGTTACGGTTCACCCAGGCAACACATCCTGCGAAAGCGACCACGCTGAAGCCCACGACCAGCAGAATGATTTTCAGTTTTTGCATGGGTCAGCGCATCAGGAACTTGAATAATTTCATCCGTCCCTTCAGGGGCGGATACTTGATAGACGGATCGAACCAGGTGGGGGTTCGCATCACGGAACGGAAATGTGTGAATACATCGAAACTGTACCGCCCGTGATAGGCCCCGATGCCGCTGCTTCCGACCCCGCCGAACGGCAGGTGGTGATTCGCACATTGTAGGGCCGTGGTATTCACCCCCGCATTGCCGGAACGAACCGAACGGAACCAGTTTGCTTCGGTAGCACGGTTGCGGGTGAAGATATAAAACGATAGTGGGTCCGGGTTCCGACGGATGATGGCCAGCGCCTCCTCCCGTTCCGAAAAGGTGTAGACCGGCAGGATGGGGCCGAAGATCTCATCGTTCATCACGGGTGCATCGAGTGGTACATCCTCCAGGATGGTAGGCGCGATGAACAGGCGCGTCCGGTCGTGGGTACCTCCATACACCACACGTCCCTGCGACAGGAAGCCGACGAGCCGGTCGAAATGCCGCTCATGGATGATCTTATTGTATCCATAGGCCTGCTCCGGCTGGTCTGTGTACATGCTGCGAATGGATTCGATCAGCAGCGGCATAAAGCGTTCCTTGACCGACCGATGGATGAGCAGGTAATCAGGTGATACGCACATCTGCCCGGCATTGGTGAACTTACCCAATGCGATTCGCCTGGCGGCCGAGGGCAAATGGGCATCGGACTCGATCACACAGGGATCTTTTCCGCCGAGTTCCAGTGTCACGGGTATCAGATCACGTGCAGCCATTTCATAGATCGAACGACCCACCTTGGTACTTCCGGTGTAAAACACATGATCGAAGCGGAACGACCCCATCAGGTTGGGAACGACCGTCGCACCGTCGCCCTGAACCACCTGTACGTGTTCGGGTGAAAAAGATTCTCGGATCACTTCTTCCGTGATGGCGGCCGTGGCGGGCGCCAGTTCGCTGGGCTTCACTACCACGCAGTTACCGGCAGCCACCGCCCCTGCCACCGGGACCAGGGTGAGCTGGAACGGGAAGTTCCATGGGCCGATCACCAGTACCACCCCTTTGGGATCGGGAAGCTGAAAACTGCTCGACGGCATATTGGCGAGGTTGGTGCCCGCAGAGCGGGGTTTCATCCAGGACCGGAGGTTACGGATGGCATAGTTGAGGTCCTGAAGTACAAAGCCGTTCTCCGTGAACCAGCATTCTTCCGGAACCTTCTTCAGGTCCGTGTACAGCGCATCGAAGATCTTTTTCTCATTCCGAACGACCGAGGCACGCAGGGAGCGGAGCTGCTCTGCCCTGAAGCGGTAATCCCGGGTGCCGCCGGAGTCAAAAAAAGCCCGAAGGGCCTGCAAGGAGTTCAGGTGGTCCATTCCCGTAATTTTGATTGAAGGTACACCAAATAGAAGGGATACATGACCGACGACTATTTCATGATGCAGGCCTTGAAAGAGGCCCGAAAGGCCCTGGAGGAGGAAGAGGTTCCCGTCGGTGCCGTCGTGGTGGTGAACGATCGGATCATCGCACGGGGCCATAACATGACGGAACGGCTTCAGGACCCGACGGCCCATGCCGAGATGATCGCCCTGACGGCTGCATTCAATGCCCTGGGAAGCAAGTACGTGCCAGATGCCTCCCTCTATGTGACCGTAGAACCTTGCCTCATGTGCGCCGGTGCGATGTATTGGGCGAAGCTGGGCCGTATCGTGTACGGTGCGGAAGATGAGAAGAACGGATACCGCCGGCTCCTGCACCCCGCCACGGGGCCTTCGGTCCAAGCCTCCGGGCCCTGGCCTTTCCATCCCAAGACCGAACTGATCCGGGGTATATGCCAGGAGGAATGTGCCCGCCTGATGAAGGACTTTTTCCGTGACAGGCGATGAACCCGGCCTCCGTAACTTACGCAAGTGGGAACAAAAAACGCACACCCTGTCCGGTAATCCCCGCTACAGTACTTTTGCGATCGCAAAGTCCATCAATCAACCAAGTAAAAACAGACCTATGGCATTCACATTACCACCCCTACCTTACGCACATGATGCGCTGGAACCCCATTTCGATACCCTGACCATGCAGATCCATCATGGCAAACACCACCAGGCCTATGTCGACAACCTGAACAAGGCGCTTGCAGGTACGGAACACGAGACCAAGAATATCGAGCAACTCGTCGCGCAGGCCGGAAGCATCTCGATGGCCGTACGTAACAATGGTGGCGGACACTGGAACCACACTTTCTTTTGGGAAAGCCTGGCACCGAATGGTGGCGGCGTGCCTACGGGAACGCTGGCCGACGCACTGAACAGTGCCTTCGGGTCCTTCGATGCATTCAAGGAAAAATTCGCACTGGCCGGTATGACCCGTTTTGGGAGTGGCTGGGCCTGGCTGATCCTTAAGGATGGGAAACTGGAGATCTGCTCTACGCCGAACCAGGACAACCCGCTCATGGATATTGCGGAGGTCAAAGGCAGTCCGATCCTTGGAGTGGACGTTTGGGAGCATGCTTATTATCTGAAATACCAGAACCGCCGGGCCGACTATCTCGCCGCTTTCTGGAATGTGGTGAATTGGAGCAAGGTCGCGGATCGGATCGGTTGATCGCTGGCACTCAGGGAACGGGATCGTATCCGCTGCCGCCCCAGGGATGGCAGCGAGATAGCCGTCGTACCGACAGCCAAAGCCCCTTGAACACACCGTATTTTCGCAAGGCCTCGGCAGCGTAGTGTGAGCAAGTGGGGGTGAATCGGCACCGGGGACCCAGCCAGGGTGAGATGACCCACTGATACAGTTTGATCAATAACAGGAACGGAAGGGCCAGTATCTTAAGCGCGCTCTTCATGCAGTCTCCGCAACAGTTTTTCGATGCATGCGGCGATCGACTGCCGCGTTTCTTCAAAAACAGGCAATTGTTTGCCCTGATAGGTAAAAAAAATGTCCAGACCCGGCGCTGAGCCGGACAGTCCTGAACGAAGGAAGCCCTTTTGAAGTCGCCAGCCCTCCCGCACCAGACGCTTGATGCGGTTGCGATCGGTGGCCTTCTTGAAATGACGGGCGCTCACACCCACCCCGAAACGAATACCTGAATCCGTCACCGGACGGTAAGTCATCCGAAGCAACGGCTGCTGGATCGTTCGCCCGGAACGAAACAAGGCCTCCAGGGCCTTGCGGCTTTTCAGCCGCTCTTTCTTTCCCAATGTGAAGGTTCGTGTCATAAAAAAAGCTCCCCGGCAGACCGGAGAGCTGACAAATTATTACAAGCCGCTCCGAAATGGAACGGAACTTACTTGAGCCTCCGCTCGTCGGATACGGTGAGTTTCTTCCTGCCTTTTCTCCTTCTGCTGGCCAGGACCTTGCGGCCATTGGCGGTCTCCATGCGCTTGCGGAAGCCATGTACGGTCTTGCGGCGCTTTCTGTGCGGTTGGAATGTACGTTTCATAATTGCGTCTCTTTTTCGCGTTTTCGGACAACGAACCTGTTGTCCGGATTGAATGGGGTCGGGAGAACGACCCGGGTTTCCAAAAAAAGCAGGTCACCACACCTGTCTTTTGTGAAAGGACCGCAAAGGTAAGGTTTGGAGGGCAAAAAGATGGGGTGAAAGAATGAAAAAATTTAACGCGCGGCTATTACTGGCTGATTATCAGTACCGGAATGGAACAGGTCCACATGTACCGATCGTATCTGGCTGCCATAGAATAATGCAGCATGGGCGTCGAAATCCGTGGTGGAATCGGTGGTGGCAAAGAAGCGCTGGCCGCTTTGGCTACAACGCGACTCGATTTCAGGGTGCCGGGCGAGATAGTCGGCCAGACTTTCGGCCACGATCGTGCCCTGAGAGAGCAGCTTGACCCCGGCGGGAAGGTACTGCCGGATCGCTCGTTCCAGCAATGGATAATGGGTGCAGCCCAAGAGCACCACATCGATACCGGGATCCTGTTTGAAGAGAGCCGTCATGTGCTTCCCCACGAAGTAATCGGCCCCCGCGCTGTTCTGTTCATTGTTCTCGGCCAGAGGTACCCACATGGGGCAGGCTTCCTGATAGACTCGCAGATCGGCAAAGAATTTCCGGATCTCCATCGGATAGGACTCGGACGCTACGGTACCCGGTGTGGCGAGCACACCGACCTTCCTGCTCGATGAGAAGGGCCCTATGACCTCAGCGGTGGGACGGATCACTCCCAACACCCGCCGGTCGGGAGCAATGCGGGGAAGGTCTTGCTGCTGTATGGTCCGTAACGCCTTGGCGGAAGCGGTGTTGCAGGCGAGTATGACCAGGGCACATCCTTGGCGGAAAAACCATTCGACACATTCCAGGGTGTAGTGATACACCGTGTCGAAGGATCGATTGCCGTAGGGGGCCCGGGCATTGTCGCCCAGATAGAGGTAATCGTATTGAGGCAGGCGCCGTTCGATCTCACGAAGAACGGTAAGCCCTCCGTAGCCGGAATCAAAAATACCGATGGGAGCGGGTGCCTGCATGATGCAAAAGTAGGCCGGCTGAAAATACAGCGCCCCCGGTAAGGCCGGGGGCGCAAGGGAAGTGATTTACCGTCCGCCTGGTTTGGGTATGGCGACCTTTAGTTTGGTTGCGACCGGTGTTATGATATCATCCCCATCGGGGGCGATCAGCAGTGATTCCTTATTGAGTACATGGGTATACCCTT
>JBJOMF010000151.1:0-2727 GCA_046052505.1 Bacteroidota bacterium
GGAACAGAAGTTACGCCCCCGGTCCAGCTGGACGGATGCATGCCATTTTTGTCACCCCCGCTGGTGAAGGCGGTACTGTCGGTGCCGTGAAAATCCCGTAGCCACATGGCATCCAGCCAGAGGCGGTTGTTCACGATGGAATAAGGTGCCATGCTCATCCGCCGTATCTGCGGCGCCGATCGGCGGGGCCAGGGAGACGCATCGCTTTGATAACCTGCGAGGAGGGCTGCAGCACCGGTGGTGTCAATGACGAATTTGGCACTGGTATCACGGGGATTCATAACAAACCAGTCATCGTTACCGGCCAACGTTACTCCGTTGATGAAATTGGATCGCAGATCGCCATCGATACCGAATCCCGCCTTGACGATGGGAGTGGTGATCTGGGCCTGAAGGGAGAGGAACGGCAACAGGCCTGCCAGCAGCACAAACAGCAAAAAGCGCTTCATAGGGCCTGATTTTAAAAGGATGATTGGATGTTCGATGCCGGAAAAACAAACCGGAATCGGATATAAAAGTAAGGTCCCGTGAAGCCAAAAACAAGGTAGTTTCTCTCAGGATATATACCGTATTCCCGCTTCTGCTTTCCCTTCGTTTTTGGCAAGTAAAACAACTACGTACTTATCCGAATAGGGGCGAAACAAGGAACCGGACCATAAAATCGGCGACCTCCGGACCAAGCCACCCCCCTTTTCGTTACTTTTACAGCGAATCGAAAGCTATGAGCGCACATCCCAAACCCGTTATCGGCATCACCTGCGGGGACCTGAACGGCATCGGCATCGAACTGATCATTAAGACCTTCTGCGACAACCGCTTGCTGGACCACTGCACCCCCCTTGTTTTCGCCTCCAACAAGGCGATCAACTTTTACCGAAAGACGGTCCCGGAATGCAATATCAACTTTCAAAGCACCCGGGAATACAACCGGGTCAATCCCAAGCAGGTCAACCTGTTCAGCTGCTGGGAAGAGGACGTGGCCATCACCCCCGGTCAGCTTACGGAAACGGGCGGCAAGTACGGTGTGCTGTCACTACAGACCGCGGCGGCGGCCCTGAAACAAAAACATATCGATGGGCTGGTAACGGCCCCCCTGCATAAGAAAAATATCCAGTCCCCGGAATTCTCCTTCACCGGACATACCCCCTATCTCAAGTCGCTCTTCGGCGTTCCGGATGTGGTGATGATGCTTTGCTCGGGTCCGTTCCGGGTGGCACTGGTCACGGAACACATCCCGGTTGCGGAGATAGCCCGCAATATTACCCGGGAGCGGATCGTTGGGAAATTGCAGCTCATACACCAGAGCCTGCAGCGTGATTTCGGTATCGATAAGCCGCGGATCGCCGTACTGGGCCTGAACCCGCATGCAGGTGATGAAGGCCTGGTCGGAACAGAGGAGGAAACGATCATCCGACCGGCGATCCGAGAGGCCAAGAATGCCAACATGCTAATCGTGGGCCCCTACAGCGCCGATGCCTTCTTCGCCCGGGGCAGCCATGAGCGCTTCGATGCCGTATTGGCCATGTATCACGACCAGGGCCTGATCCCGTTCAAGGCACTGGCTTCCGGTGAGGGATTCAACTTCACTGCAGGGCTGCCGGGGGTACGCATGTCACCAGACCATGGCGTAGCCTTCGACATTGCCGGAAAGAACAAGGCCGACCACAGCTCTTTCCTCAGTGCGCTGTTCGAGTGTATAGAAATGATCAACCGTCGGAAAGGATACGGGGAAAACCGCCAGAACCCGCTCAAGAAAGTGACCAGTTCCCTGCTGGCCAATGCGAAGGATGAGGCCCTGGATGAATCCTGAGTGATACCTTGCCCGATCGACGATAGGATCAGGAGCCGGTAAAAACGGCGTCGGGTACGCCCTGATTGATCCGGTAGCCGGAATATTCGATCTCCACCCGACCCTTTTTATCCTTGGGCTCCGGCGCGTTGCCTGCCCCGTTGTCGTAATCGATTGAGATCCCCTTGGGCAGTTTATATTCCCGTGTATTGAAGGTAAGGTTGACGCGATCGGGCAAGCCCCATGAGGCCCAGGTACGGTATTGAAGGAGCAACTCGTAGGTACCATTCTCGCGGGTGCTGATCACCGATTTCAGTACCAGCAGTTGCTTTTCATCGATGTAAAGCGTCGCCCGGGTGATCGCATCGCTTTCGCTGAGCGGGAAGATGCGGACTACCCGGCATAGCGTTCCGTTAACGGTTTCGGTGCCGGACTCCAGTGCTTCATATGACTGCAGCCCCAGCACATTATTCATATTGATATTCACCGAGCCCTTTGGAATGAAGGATACCCCTTTCTCATTCCGGATCTTCAGCTGATCCGGCTTGCGGAAGTAGACCTTCACTCTGGCGACGGGTGCCTTGATGAAGAGAACATTCGTCTTCAGCCGGCCATCAGCGGTATAATCTGAGACCCGATCGTACTTGGCCTTGACCTGCTGCAGCAGCGAGCGGATATCCTGGGTTTGAGCGGCGGTGGGCAGGAATCCGGTGAGGAGAAGCAGGTACAGAAGAAATTGGTTTCGCATCAGCTTACAATATCTTTTTTGTTGAAATAACGCAGGGTGATGAAGAGAAACAGCAGGATATAGCCGAACAGGATAGCCGCACTGCGCAATAAAGCCATCGGATGCTCCACCGATCCGTCGATTGTCACCCCTTCTGCGGTGCGTTCCACATAAAAGAATCCCTTCCAACCCAGCATGTGGGTGGTGAAGG
>JBJOMF010000152.1:0-5471 GCA_046052505.1 Bacteroidota bacterium
CTTCATCCAGGTATTTCGCTCCATCCACACGTTCAAGGGCGATGCTAAACTCTCTACCTGGCTCTACCGCATCGCCACCACACGATCACTCGACCTGCTGCGAAGCCGTAAGAGCAAGAAACGGTTCGGCTATATCAAACGGCTCCTGGGTGACGATAACCAACCCGAGATCGAGCTGCCCGACTACGATCACCCTGGGGTGGCGCTGGAACGGAAGGAAGATGCAGCCCGTTTATTCAGGGCGATTCAACAATTGCCTGATAATCAGAAAATAGCACTCGTACTTCATAAAATGGAGGGCCTCAGTTATCAGGAGATCAGCCACATTATGCAAACCTCCCTGCCCGCCGTGGAATCGCTGATGCACCGGGCCCGCCAAAACCTGAAAAAATTATTGCAAAAAGAGAAGGATGTCTGAAAGTTTTACCCCCCCTATCACGTCAAAAATAATGACCATGCAGCAACATGATCACCAACGCACGGAAAAGGCCCTGGAGGTCCTGGAAACCCTGAAACGGGCGTCCGCCCCTCCCTATTTCTACACCCGCCTCAGGGCCCGTCTGGACCAAATCCCAGTGCCGCTGCCGGGCCCTTGGTACCTGCGCCCGGCTTATGCCTTTAGCCTGCTGGGTATGGTCTTGCTGTTCAATGTAATCCTGGTACTTCGGGAACCCCGGGCCGTTCCCATCCAAAACGACCATCAGGCCATGGAATCATTCACCTCCGTAACGGCCGAGGGTGAGGACCTCCAGGATGTCGTTTCTTTTTACGAACAGTATAATGACCACTGATTATGAAAAGTGCCAATAAAGTACTGATCGTTGTGGCATCCTTGCTGCTGCTGGCAAATATCGCCCTGGTTTTCCTCGTGGTGCGGGGCCGGGGTCATTCCCGTCGGGATCGTTCCCAATCCGGCGAGATGATCGCCAAGGCCATCGGCCTGAACGAGACCCAACGACAGGCATATACCGAGGCCCGAAAGGCCCATTTCCGGTCCCTGCGCCCCCTCTATGATTCCATGCAGAAATGCCGGGCCGATTACTTCGCCCTGGCACGGGAACATTCGCCCGCTGCCGATAGTTTGTCCGCAGCCTATGCCCGGACGATGTCTGACCTGCAGGATACGATCAATCAAAGGACCCTGGCATACATCCGAAGGATGCGGTCGCAGTTCACCGCTGAGCAGCAGCACAAGTACGATTCTGTGGTTCGGCGCATGATGCTCCGCAATATGGGCCGACGGGATACAGCCGGCTCCGGTGAGTGAGGCGGGTTACTCGTAGATCCGTTCGATCGCCTCCCGGTATTTTTCCATGATCACCTTTCGCTTCAGTGAAAGTTTCGGGGTCATTTCGCCGGTATCCACGGCCCATTCCCGGGGAAGCAGTTCGAACTTCTTCACCTGCTCCACGTGATTGAAGTATTTATTAAAACTTTCCACCAGTTCCCGGTACAGTTCCAGTACTTTCTGGTCCCGGATCATTTCTTCCGGAGGTCCTTCCGCTACACCATTCTTGCGTGCCCAGTCTTTCAAATTGGGGAACGAAGGCACGATCAGTGCCCCTACGAATTTTCGTTCGGCTCCTACCAGCATGACCTGCTCGATGAACGGCGACTCCTTCAGCTTGTTCTCGATCGGCAAGGGTGCTACATATTTTCCGCCGCTGGTCTTGAACAGTTCCTTTTTCCGGTCGGTGATCTTCAAGAAGCGGTCATCCACCATCATCCCGATATCGCCTGTATGGAACCAGCCATCTGCGGATATGACCTCGGCGGTCAGGTCCGGCCGTTTGTAGTAGCCCATCATGATATTGGCACCCCGGCTCAGGATCTCTCCGTCCTCCGCGATCTGCACCTCCACCCCATCGATCAGAGGTCCGACGGAGCCGAACTTGCGGTCTTTTTCATTGTATCGATTTACTGAAATGACCGGTGAGGTTTCGGTAAGGCCGTATCCTTCCATGATCGGAATGCGGGCCGCCGTGAAAATGCGGATCAGGCGCACCTGGCAGGCGGCGCCGCCCGTTACGATGCATTTCAGGTTATTGCCCAGGCCCTCCCGCCATTTGCTGAAGATGAGTTTATTGGCCAATCCCAGCTGAAAGCGGTACCAGGCACTCTGGCGCTCATTGATCTCGAATTTTTCGGCCAGTTCATGCGCCCAGAAGAATAATCTTTTCTTGACACCGGAGAGCTCCTGGCCTTTCTGCATGATCCGGTCATACACTTTCTCCAGCAGGCGGGGAACGGTCGTGAAGAGGTCGGGCTTCACCTCTTTCAGGTTGTCACCGATCGTGTCCAGGCTTTCCGCGTAATAGATTCCGGTGAGGTTGAACAGGTAGAGGTAGGTCACCATCCGCTCGAAAATATGGTTGAGAGGCAGGAAACTCAGCGCCTTCATGTTTTCGCCCGGCGGGAAGCAGGGTGTGCTGGCGATCACATTGCTCAGGATGTTGCGATGGCTGAGCATGACCCCTTTTGGCGTTCCGGTCGTTCCAGAGGTGTAAATGATGGTAACGGCATCCTCATACCGGATGCGTTCAGCGATGGCGGGGATCGCTGCGATCGCTTCCGGCGTGGCCATATCGGTAACCTCCTTCCAGTGACGGGCATTGGCCACATGCTCGAAGGTGAAGATCTCGCGAAGGGAGGGCACACGGTCCTTTATGCTCATCACCTTGTGAAATGTATCCTCATCGTTCACAAAGACGACCTTCACCTGCGCATCGTTGAATACGAACTCCAGTTCATTCACGTTGATGGTAGGATAGATGGGCGTAAGCAGGGCCCCGATCTGCTGTATCGCCAGATCGAGCATCACCCACTCCGGTCGGTTCTTCGACAGGATGGCCACCTTGTCTCGTCCCTCTACGGTCATATCGTTCGGTCCGATACCAAGGCGCAGCAGGCCGGCACTGAGTTTGTTGACGATATCGCCCACCTCTCGGGTGCTGTAGCATTTCCATTGCCCTCCCGACTTCCCGGCCAGCATATCCGGCAAGGGATTTCGTTCCAGCTGGAAGGGGATGCAGTCGAACAGGCGTTTCGGTTCCTTCATGGTTTGTTCCTGTGAATGTGATCAATAAGGGTGAGCTGCCTATAATGGACGGACAGCCCTGACAAATTAGTCAAAAATCAAACATCCTCGAACGGCGGACCGGAGGGCTGGTACGGGGGTGGATCAGTTGGACTGGTAATACTGATAAGGGGGCATCCGAAACACCCGGCCCTTTAAAAAGGTGGTCAATCGCTCGTATTCGTCGGCATGGGTGCGGGTCCAATTCTCGAAGGCGGCCAGGTTCTCGACAGGACCGAACAACCACTGGTTGTAGGCATCAAAAAGTCCTTCGGATAGCAGCTGCCGGTGGTGATCGAAGAGACGGAACGGGTAGCGGTTGGCTTCCGTGGCGAACCAGTCGAGGATGAAACGGGTGCGGATCATGGTAAGGCTTTCCGTTGTTAACCCTGCCGATGCCAGACCCGACTGGCGGTTCATGGTTTCTAGGAAGGCCTTTGCAAAGGCACTCTTGTTGTCCGATTCCCCTTCCATGAGGTTGGGCGTGGTAAAGAGCTTCTCCTTATAGCCTTTCAGCAGCAGTTCCTTCATGGCCGTGCCTCGTTCTCCCAGGCTTTCCATATTGATGAAGATCTCGCCGTAGATCAGGCTCCACACCTTATCCTTGGTATAGAAATAAAACAGTGCGGCATTGTAGTAATTGCCGCTGTAGGCCGGATCGGAGCGGATGCCCTCCTCCCAGTAGGTGATGGCCGAGAAATCCTTGGCCGACCAGAGCAATTCGCCGTACTCGCTGAGCAGGGGGCCGCTCTTAGGGAATTTCTTCAGCCCCTTCTTGTACATTTTGTCGCATTCCTTCACCTCTTCCAGGGCCTTGTACACGTTGCCGGCGATCTGAAAGCAGACCACATCGGCATCCTCGCGGTCCAGCAGTGATTTCACACCTTCCAGTGCCTTGGTATAATCCCGTTTGAGGTAGAGGCTCATCACCAGATCTTTTTGCAAGTCCAGGCTTTTCGGGTCTTGCTGCAGGGCTCGGTTCAGAACCAGGATGGCATTATCGAAATCACCACTGCGCATAAAGGCGCGGGCGGTTTCCTGTAGCTTCTTTACCTCATCACCCTGCGCCGACAGACTCAAGGTGAGCAGTAATGCAATAAGGGAGGCAAGGCATTTTTTCATGCGGAGTGTTCGAACCAGGAGACGAGCGGTCCGCCGTCCCTGTTGCAAGATAGTATTTATTTGGCCTTGCTCAGAGCAGGTGTGTGAGCAGTCCGTCCCGCAGTTTTGGCTCGAACCAGGTGCTCTTGGGAGGCATCACCGACCCGCTGTCGGCAATGTCGAATAGCTGTTCGATACTGACAGGGTACAGGCTGAAGGCGGCCTTCATCTCCCCGCTGTCCACCCGCTGCTCCAATGCCGTCAACCCCCGTATGCCTCCGACGAAGTCGATCCGCTTGTCGGTCCGCTGGTCTTTGATGCCCAGCAATTTTTCCAGGATATTCTGCGACAGAATGGTCACGTCCAATACGCCGGTCGGGTCTTCTTTCCACGTGCCTTCGCGTGACGTGAGGATGTACCACTTGCCATCCGTATAGAGGCCGAATTCATGCGGCCGGGAAGGTTTTACGGGTTCCTCGCTCAGGGTGATATAAAAGTCGTCTAGCAGCGCAGCCAGGAATTTTTCCGCGCTTTTACCGTTCAGGTCTTTTACCAGCCGGTTGTAATCAAGGATGGCCAGTTGACTGGCCGGGAAGATCGTAGTCAGGAAATGGTCGGCGTACTTGCTGCCTGGCAGTTCACGGCAGACCTTGGCAGCCGATGCCGCCCGATGATGCCCATCGGCGATGTAGGTTACCGGTACCCGTGTCGCGAATAACTCCGTAATCGAATGCACCACCGGCTCGCTATTCACCACCCAAACGGTATGCCGGACGCCATCGTCTGCTGTAAAATCGTACAGGGGCTTGTTCGTTGCCTTCCAGCCACCGATGAGGGCGTTGATCTCGGTCACGTCGCGGCAGGCCAGAAAGACATTACCGGTCTGCGCCTCCAGTGTTCGCATGTGATCGATCCGGTCCTTTTCCTTCTCGGGTCGGGTGAATTCGTGTTTGCGGATGATGTCCTGATCGTAATCCGATACGGAGGATACGCAGACCAGTCCCGTTTGGGAGCGTCCGTTCATGATGAGCTGGTAGATGTAATAGCAGGGGGCGGGCTCCTGTTCCAATACCCCTTCGTTCTGCAGGCGCAGGAGATTTTCTTTCGCTTTCTCATAAACGATCGCTGCGTATGGGTCGGTACCCGGGGGCAGGTCGATCTCGGATTTGGTGACGTGCAGGAAGGAGCAGGGATTGCCGGCTGCTTCCCGGCGGGCTTCCTCGCTGTTCAGTACATCATAAGGTCGGGAGGCGACTTGCGAAGCCCATTCGGGCCGGGGGCGCAGGGCGCGGAA
>JBJOMF010000153.1:0-47311 GCA_046052505.1 Bacteroidota bacterium
CTCCCTTTAAAGCCAACGTGGCACTGTCTTCGTTATAAACAAAGCTGGAATGAAGGTTCTGCAGCTGCTGGATGAATTCGTTCTCACGCATGCGGTTGCGCTGCACCAGCAACACCTTATCACCCTGGGGTACGACCACTTCGTCACGATCACGGGCACGTGTTTCATACCCCTTGTACACGAACGTGGGTTGGAAGACGAGGTAATCGCCTTTCTCCTGCAGGAAGAGTTTGACCTCGGGATTGCCATCCTTCACCTCCTGAACCAATGACCGGTCGAAATCGACCTTGTGATCGCGGGCCAATGGCAGGACGAACTGCGTCAGGGCTGATGACCACTCCGAGACCGGTATGCTCATCTTTCCGGAGGGCTGGAATTTTTCGATAAGGTGCAGGTCCTCCTGATGGGGCCAGAGCCAGGCCTGCTGGTTGTAGAGAAAGAACAACGGGCTCCCGCTCTCGTTATCAGCCAGATCGTACTGCGAACCGCCCGCCTGCACCCGGCACTGCACGGAATAGTGACTGTTCTTGCGTACCAGGAACGAGGGGCGGGCTTCCGCCAGTTGGACCTGTACGGGTATGAGGTGTTGCGTCTTGAAGGCCTTTCGTGCCGGCAGGATGAATACGAAGGGGCTCTCCGTCATATCCGTGAACAGCTTCCTGAGTTTGGGCAACAGGTATTCTGCCATCAGGGCACGGGTTTCCTCGGGCAGGTCGTCCTCCTCCTGGTGAATGATGTTCTCCCAGATGCCGGAGAACGGAGAATTGCGGCTGATGTACTTGTTGATCTCGGCCTCTTGAAGCTTGCGCAGCAAGCCCAGCAACTCACGGTCTTTGTCGGTGAGTTCTTCCGGATTCACATAACGGCTCACGTCCACTTTTTCCACGGTACCGGCAAAGCCCTCCTGTCTCTCATCCGGTTCCCCCGCGACCACATCGATGGTGAACTGAGGATAGTTTCGCCGGTTGAAATTGATGACCACCCCCAGCCGTCGGCCGGGTACTGTTCCGACCGTTTCGGCCGGTGCCTGCGGTTCCGGGGCGATTGGCATCTTTTCCTTCTCGGGAAGGAGCACAGGACGCGTGGGCGCCGGAGCCGGGGTCACCCGCTTGATGGATGCATCGAGCACCCGAAGGAACGGCTTCCCCTCCTTGTAGGCGAATTCGAACTTGCCGGTAAGGTCATCCTTCAGCGAATAACCGTAGGCCTCCAGCAGCTTGTTCTTTTCTTTGTCCCAGTTCCGGATACTGTCGAAATAATTAGCCCCATAGGTATGGAGCAGTTGAAGGAATACAATGAGCTTAGGCAAGCACAGCGGATGCTCTTCATCCACGAAATCACAGCTGGTATCGAAATTCCGTTCCTCATTCTTCCGGATGATGACGGCATACTCCTGACCGTCCAGGGCCACGCGCGCCTTCACGGTCTCGTTTTCCGCATATTCGATCCCGGCCTTCTGCGTGCGCAGGAAGGTCTCCGCCGCCTGAAAAGCATCGGGGGAAGACAGCAGCCGCAGGGTCTTCAGATCGATGGACTTCATCTTGGCCACGGTATGTCGCTGGTCGTATCGGATCGACTCGGTCTGCAGATGACCTTTGTCGATCATTTCCTGAAGCTGCAGCAGGGCGGCGGCCTCATGCCGGCAGATATCTCCGAGATTGTACGGGCAGGCGCAGCGCAGTGAAAGGGCGCGGGCGTCTTTGAATTTTTCAATATAGACCTTGTAGAAAGTGGAGTAGCTGTCGTCCTTGACCCGGAACACGGCCGAACCGAACAGGTCGTCGTATTCCACCAGTTCGGCGAAGCCGATGGCATGGATCTTCTTTCCCCGGCGGATCACTTCGTCGGTGCCGTGGGTGTAGATGTACTTGATAAGATGTGAAAGGGCCATGGGTCCGTCGCAGCGAGGTTGGTTTCTGCCGCCCGATTGGGGTCGGGGCGAATCGCAAAAGTAACAGAATAGCCAGCGGATTTCCTGCCGAACCCATGAATAAAAAATTTAAATTCTATGGAGAGCGGAGCGTTGAAAAATAAAGTACCTTGAGGAGTTTTGCCCGTTCTTACCCGGCGATGAGTTTCCCATCGCTGTACAGCGGTAACACGGGTGCGCCATCGGGCGTTAGGCAATACCGGATGTCCTCGATCAATCCGAAGCGTTCCACCAGCCGATGGTAGTGCGTGAGCTTGGGCGCGAAACCGAGCAGATCGTGCTGGTGCTGCGCATAGAGAGTCGCTGCCATCAGTGAGCTGTCACAATGAATGGTAAACTGCTTTCCGATCCGGTGGATGACGGCACCGGCGAAGAGTGTATCCTCCAGATTGAATCGGTCTTTCCATCCCGCACATCCCAGCACCACGTTCTTTCCCGCAGCGGCCAGATAATCGCAGACCGCCCCCAGGTTCGGGAAGGAACCGGAAATGATGGTGTCTGCATTTCGGTCCAGGGCCATTTGCAACAATCGGGTGCCGTTGGTCGTGGTAAGCACCAGCGTCCTGTTGCCGATGAAATCGCGGGTGTACTCCAATGGGGAGTTGCCGTGCTGCAGCCCTTCGGCGATCTGCCCATCGCGCTCCCCCGCCGCGATCGCATCCAGGGCCTTCCCCATCTCAATGGCCTTGGGTACCGAATCGACCGGGATCACACAGCGGGCGCCATTGTAAAGGGCAGAGGCGATGGTCGAAGTGGCACGGAAGACATCGATGATCACGACCACGCTGTTGCTGAGGTCATACAGGTGAAGCAGTGCCGGCGACAGGGAAGTATGGAGGGTCGGTTTGGCGGTCATGGGGCCGAAAATACGGAAGGACCGGGAGAGCGGGCTGCTTAATTCACCAGCAGTTTTTTCCATCGGCCACCCTCCGCCGATTCCCGAATGAGGCGGTTGCGTTGCTCCAGGAGCTGTTTCAGATAAGGTCCCAGCAAAAAGCGATTGAAGAGACGTCCCAGCCAGCCATAAGGCAGTTCGTACTGAAGGATATCAATCACGATGGTACCGTTCTCACAGGGTTTGAAATAATGCTCATGACGCAGGCTGCGAAAATCACCCTGCAATTGCTCCGTCGTATAGCGGTCGGGGGATTGCATATCAGTGACCTTCATCCGTAACAAACGGTCTTTGTAAAAATGACGGGCTCTCCAGGTGACCGTCTCGTCTTTCCCGATCAGGCCCATCCGGGTACCGGCCACGGCCTCTTCTTTGTATGCCGACATGGATTCCTTGTGCAAACCGATATGCCGGCTAAGGTCGAACACCACTTCGGCCGGAGCTGCCATAAAGGTTGTAAGGTGTATCGTGGGCATGATGCATCGGGTTGGTTACCGGTCAATCGAAAGGGATCTTCACCACCTGGGCGGCAAGCGATTTATCACGCACCCGGACGCGGATCTCCGAACCGACCGCTGAAAAAGGGACCTGCACATATCCCATCCCGATGGCCTTGCCGAGACTAGGGGATTGCGTACCGGATGTGACATGCCCGATGAGCTGTCCCGCAGGATCCGTGATCTCATAACCATGTCGGGGGATCCCCTTGTCGATCAGTTCAAAACCGACCAGCTTCCGGGAAATACCTTCTGTCTTTTGTTTTTCCAATATGGGCCTTGCAGTGAATGCCTTGGTGAATTTCGTGATCCAGCCGAGACCGGCCTCGAGCGGAGAGGTGCTATCATCGATATCATTTCCGTACAGACAATAACCCATCTCCAGCCGCAGGGTGTCCCTTGCGCCGAGGCCGATGGGTTGCAGCCCCTGTCCGGCTCCGGCGGCGAAGATGGCATCCCAGATCCGGTCGGCAGCACCATCCTTGTCCTCGAAGTAGATCTCCACCCCGCCGGCACCGGTATATCCGGTAGCGCTGATCAGCACATTGTCCACCCCCGCAAAAACACCTTTCACGAATGTGTAATATTTCAGGTTGATGATGTCCATCTCCGTCAGCGACTGCAGGATCCGGGTGGCATGGGGTCCCTGTACCGCCAACAAGGCCGTTACGTCCGAAATATTATGCATAGTAACACCGCCGGTATCATGGCGGGCGATCCAGTCCCAGTCCTTCTCGATATTCGAGGCATTTACCACCAGCATGTACACCTGATTCTCCTCAATGCAATACACGAGGAGGTCATCGATAATGCCACCCGTATCATTGGGGAAACAACTGTACTGGGCCTGACCCTTTTTGAGCTTGGCCGCATCGTTGCTGGTCACCCGCTGGATCAGGTCGAGGGCACCGGGACCTTTCAATACGAATTCGCCCATATGGCTCACATCAAACACGCCGGCAGTACGGCGTACCGCCGCATGCTCATCATTGATGCCCGTATAGGAGATGGGCATGTTGTAACCGGCAAAGGAAGCCATCTTGGCACCGAGCGCGATATGCTTGGCTGTGAACGGGGTCTGTTTCATAAATAAAATTCATGACAAAGGTAATGTAAAATACCGGCGGCGCGGGTCCGGTACGGCGCCCATCAACATGAAAACGCCCCGCTTACGCGGGGCGTTTCGAATAGGTCGGTGGACCGGCTTAACAATAGTACCAATACTTGTACCAATAGCAATAGCCGTATCCATCACAATAGTAATACCAATAGTAGCAGAGGCCCGCACCACGGCTGGCAGCGGGAGCTTTGTAGGTTTTCTGGAACGACTTGATGGCCTTTCCGATCGTCTTTGAATCGGCCTTGGTCAGGGTCTGTCCGGCCTTGAAGGTCACGCCATTCACGGTAGCCGTACGTTCGCCGGCACCACGGCTCACGGCAACATCGGCATTGGATACCATGGATAGGAATCCGATGTCATCGGCAGTCAGGGTAGTACCCTCGCTCATGGCGGAAACGGTCTTCTCGCTTTGTCCGAACGCCACCGATCCCATCAGCAGCAGGGCGGACGCTAAGAGCATTTTCATCTTCTTCATGTGTGTTTCATTTTAGTTATGAATCGGGTTTGATGTTTAAAATAACGGGATAAAAATAATCGGAAAGTAACAGATTTCCATACCCAGCAGCGGGTATTTGATCAAAACAGACCTGTTAAAATCCGCCTCGCGGGTCGGCACCGGCTGATTCAGGAACGGGACTCCGTGGTCCGCAGTTTTTTCTCCAGATCCCGTATCCTGCGGTCACTCTCCTCATTCCGACGCTTTTCCTCCTCCAGCTGATCACGGATGCGCCTTAACGTATCGGCCGGATTGTCCGATATGGTATCCAACCGAAAACGTTGGCCGGCTGCGCCGTCGCGAATCAGCAACTCACCGGCATCGCTCATAATATAATCCGTATCGGGAATGAACCGAAAAGCCTGTTCGTCGCTTTCGATATGCACCCCCGTCAGCCGCTTGCCCGAGTAGGACCTGCGCATGCGGACATGTAGGGCGTTCAGCTTGTCAGCCACCGACCGGTCGAACCGGATCCGTCGACCCGGGGGCACCTGGATGGCGACCTCCACATGCTGGCCCCGGAATTTGTCGGAACGACCGATGGCATATGCATTGGCAAGATCGAGCAGGCTGTCGTGCTGCACTGCTCCGAACCGGACACGACCCGCCCGCTCCAGCGCTTCAGTGGTGGTCCTGCCAAAACTATGACGGCGAACGACCACATGATACCGGTCGTCCGGACTGGGCCGTACGATGAATTTGACGGCGGCGATCCGCAGCGTGTCGCGGTCAATGTCCCAGCCCTGCGATTCCGATCGCACCCACCCGAAAGTACCGGAGTATGCCAGCGCGGGCTTCGAGACCAGTACGATCATTCTTTCGCCAACGGAATCGGATGATTCCAGCGGGGTTTCCACCTGCTCGTAGTGACGGAAATCACGGATCACACTGAGCCCAAACAGAATGAGGGCCACCCATCCGAGGACCCAGAGCCCGCCGAAGGTCCAGCCCAGATAGGGATTGCGTGACCGCACCCGAAGGATACGACGGACCAGCCATAGAATGAAGCCGATCAAGGGCACCAGCAGGAAAAGGACCAGGGTGGACCAGGCCAGGAATTGCTGCCAACCGCTGGTCCACAGGTAATCGTTCACCGGCCACCAGGCCAGCCCGCCGACCAGCAAGGCGATCACGGTGATGAAAAAAGCAACGGCAATGGTCCCGGCGATGAACATGAAAAAGAACCTGAACAGCACCCCAATGGCTTGAGCGATGCCCCGTCCACCGCGTCTTGCCGTAACAAGGACCTGCCCCCTCACGGACTCCAGACCGTCCCGCACATTGCGCCGGATGCGATGGATGTCAACGGTCTCCCCCCGCATTTCCATTTTCTGATAGTCGCTCACGGCCTCGGGCAAGACCATCCACAAAATGATATAGACCAGAATGAATGTTCCGGTCAGGGAGCCGCTGCCAATATTCAGGAAGAGGTCCCCTTCCAACGGAAAGCTCAGGATACCAACCAGGATACTTAACAGTAGGGGTGCGATAAAGATCAGGCGGATGGTGCGGGCGCTTTTTCCAAAATAAGCGGCCAGACCGCCTGCGACTCCCCCGAGTACGCGGCCCTCCGGATTGCGATAGAGTTTTTTTCCATTGAACCCCTCGAGGTCACGGGGGGGAAGGACTACCCAAAGCACCAGATAGGCCAGCACACCCAGTCCGAAGCCGCCAAAAGTGATGATGGCAAAAAGAATTCGAACGATCGAGGGATCGATGTTGAGGTAGTAGGAGATCCCGCTGCACACACCCCCGAGGATGCGGTCTGCCGAATCACGATACAACCGGCCCCGGTCGGGGCGCGGCGAAGCAGGACGGTCTTGGGGGAAGCCGGCCGTTTCAGTGCCAGCCTCTTCAAAGTCCTCTACCCGGCCCATCAGGCGTATCACATCCTCGACATCGCTGTCCTCCACCGGACGGGCCGTCTTCCGGGTCTTATCGTCGAGCAGCTCGGCGATGCGGCCTTCGATATCATTGATGATCTCGTCACGTCCTTCCTCCGCTGCGAAGTGATGCCGCAGGGTTTCGAGATACTGCTGCAGCTTTTTATAGGCGGCATCTGCAAAAGGGATCACGCGGCCGCTGAAGTTGATATGAATGATCTTTTTCATGGTACTGTGTTTGTTTGGATGGCCTTCGTCACAGACGAAGGGATGCATGCGTTCAGGATAGGGATGTATCGGATCGATCGGCAGCCAGCCGGTTCACGGCTTCGGCCAGTTCGTTCCAGGTCTGTTCCAGCTCGCGGTAAAAGGCAGCTCCTTTTTCGGTGAGCGAAAAATATTTTCGGGGCGGACCCGAACTGCTTTCCACCCAACGATAGGTGAGCATGTCCGCATTTTTCAACCGGGTGAGCAAGGGGTAAAGGGTCCCTTCCAGCACCTGCAGGTTGGCAGCCCGCATTTCATCCACGATATCGCTGGGGTAGACCTCCCCTCTGCGGATGATGGAAAGGATGCAAAACTCCAGGATCCCCTTGCGCATCTGGCTCTGTGTATTTTCAATATTCATGACCCTGGTTTGATTGATGACACAAAGATAATGCAATATTTGGTACTATGTTTTACATAGTACTATATTTTTTATTCGCCCGGTTTTTTGAGTCATGTAAAACACACAATTAATTGATAAATAATTTGTTAGTTTAAATAAGAAGCGATTCGGGACAGCGAATGGCCGATTTCGGTAATTTTACGGATGCGCCTACTTATCCCATCGATCGCAGTAATCCTCCTTGTTTCGGCCTGTTCCACAAGCTACAGGTCATACCAGGATCGCTACACATTTAAAAGCCCGGACGGCCGCCCCCGATATGCCGATCTCGATTTCTGGGCCGCCCATCCCTGGAAAACGGACCCTTCTGACAGCGTTCCGGCACCATTGCGAACGGGGCAGCGGGACAGTCTGGTCGACGTCTTCTTCCTCCACCCCACCACATTCACCGATAAAAAAGACAAGGCGCAGTCCAATGCCCCGATCGACGATCCACTGCTGGCCGCTAAAACCGATTATTCCACGATCCTGTATCAGGCCAGTGCCTTCAATGAGAACACCCGGGTCTTTGCTCCGCGCTACCGACAGGCACATATCTGGAATTTCTACCGGAAGGATCAGCAGAATGCCGGACCTGCGTTCGACACGGCCTATGCCGACATCCTCGCCGCATTCGACTATTATATCACACACTGGAACGGAGGTCGCCCGATCATCATTGCCGCACACAGCCAGGGCAGTCTGATGGCCAGTCGCCTGCTGAAAGACCGCTTTGAAGGAAAGACCCTGCAGTCGAAACTGATCGTGGCCTACATCCCCGGATGGCCCGTGCCCCAACATTATTTTTCCGAACTGCGGATGTGCGCCGACTCCGTGCAAACAGGATGCCTCTGCAGCTGGCGCACCTTCCGGGAGGATTACATGCCCCCCTATTTGAAAGGTGATACGACCGTGTCGTTGGTCACCAACCCGCTCACCTGGACGCTCACCCCGGAGCGGGCCGGGCGGGAACAGAACCTGGGCAGCATCCTCCGCGATTTCAACCGAATCTATCCACACACAACCGATGCCCGCATCGAAAAAGGGCTCCTGTATGTACGCAAACCGAAATTCCCGGGCAGCTTTTTGTACATGACCCGCAACTATCACATCGGGGATATCAACCTGTACTACCTCAATATCAGGACCAACGTCGACCGCCGGATCCGCAGCTACTGGAAACGCTGAGCCTGCGCCCCTGAAATCAGCAAGTCTGCTGATCCGCATCAGTCCTCACCCCGAACGCGCGTAGTAGCTTTAGTTGCCCCCTCTGCGGCGGGCGACCAAAATACAGCGTCATGAAAACCATCATCGTCCCCACGGACTTCTCTCCCACCGCGACCAATGCGCTGCACTATGCGATCGACATGGCCAAAGCCATCGATGCCAGCCTGCTCCTGTTACACGTATATCAGGTTCCGGTGAGTTATTCGGATGTGCCCATCATGCTGGTGTCTGTGGATGAACTGAAGCAAACGGCAGAGGAGAAGATCGGTCGGCTTAAAAAAGAGGTGGAACACCTCACATCGGGACAGTTGAAACTGTATACAGAGACCCGCATGGGCAATGTGAGCGATGAACTCGAAACGCTGTGTGAGAAAATCCGTCCCTTTGCCGTCGTGATGGGCTCCAAAGGCTCCTCGGGAATCGAACGGGTCCTCTTCGGAAGCAATACCCTCACCGTGATCCGCCACCTCACCTGGCCCGTGATCAGTGTACCGCCCGGCAAGGTCTATGGCAACGGCATACGAAAGATCGGTTTTGCCTGTGACTTCCGTGATATCGTGGAAAACACACCGGCGAACGCCATCCGGGATCTGGTGCGCGCTTTCGGCGCGGAACTCCACATACTGAACGTGGATTATCAGGACAAACGCTTCGAGGCGGATACCCCCGAACAGTCCGCCCTGC
Source organism: Bacteroidota bacterium (assembly GCA_046052505.1). GTDB lineage: Bacteria > Bacteroidota > Bacteroidia > Chitinophagales > Chitinophagaceae > JJ008. Next base: position 9,382 of record JBJOMF010000153.1, read on the forward strand.
TGCATACCCTGCTGGAAGACCTGCGGCCGCAGTACGATTTCATCGAGCACCGGGATATCGAGGACGGGATCAACGCATTCGCCGAGAAGAACAACCTGGACCTGATCATTGCGATCCCGAAAAAACACAAACTGCTGGAAGGGTTGTTCCGGACTAGTTCGACCAAACAACTGGTATTCCAGTCGCACATCCCCGTGTTGTGTATTCACGAGTGAGCAGACCATAAGAGCAGCAGAAACGTGCCCCTGAATCGGATCAGAATTCCGCGCTTCCCGGCGTACGCGGAAAGGCGATAACATCCCGGATATTGGTCATGCCCGTGACGAACTGCACCAGGCGTTCGAATCCCAGACCGAAGCCGGCATGCGGTACCGTACCGAACCGGCGCGTATCGAGATACCACCCGAGTTCATCCGGAGCTATCCCCATCTCCTGCATCCGGCCCTCGAGCCGCTCCAGCCGTTCCTCGCGCTGGGAACCGCCTACGATCTCGCCGATACCGGGAGCAAGTATATCCATGGCGGCCACGGTCTGACGACCCGGTTCACAGCCGTCATTCATCCGCATGTAAAAGGCCTTGATGGCCGCAGGATAGTTATAAAGGATGACCGGCCTTTTGAAATGCTTTTCCACCAGGTACCGCTCATGCTCACTTTGCAGGTCCATGCCCCAGCCGGTGATGGGATACTGGAACTTCTTTTTCTTATTGTGGTTGCTCTCGCGCAGGATATCGATGGCCTCCGTATAAGTAAGGCGTTGAAAATCGTTTTGCAGCACGAACTCGAGCTTGGCGATCAACCCCAGCTCACTGCGCTTGTCCTGCGGCAGCTGCTTCTCCTCTTCGGCCAGCCGCTGGTCCAGAAAGTCCAGGTCTTCGCGGTTCTGCTCCATGGCGAACCGGATGATATACCGGATGAACTCCTCGGCCAGGTTCATGTTGTCTTCCAGATCGTAAAAGGCCATCTCCGGCTCGATCATCCAGAACTCCGCCAAGTGGCGGGCCGTGTTGCTGTTCTCGGCGCGGAAGGTGGGGCCAAACGTATAGATCTCTCCGAAGGCGGTTGCGCCGAGTTCACCTTCCAACTGACCGCTCACGGTAAGATTGGTGCTGCGCCCGAAGAAATCCTCCCGGAAGTTCACGGAACCATCCTCCTGCCTTGGGGCGGTACCGTCCAGGGGAAGGGTCGTCACCCGGAACATCTCACCTGCACCTTCGGCATCGCTTGCCGTGATGATCGGCGTATGCAGGTACAGGAATCCTTTTTCATGAAAGAAGCGGTGAATGGCAAAGGCCAGCGAATGACGCACGCGGAATACCGACCCGAACGTATTGGTCCGGAAACGCAGGTGCGCCTTCTCGCGAAGGAATTCCAAGCTGTGCTTCTTGGGCTGCAGCGGATAGGCTTCCGCATCACTGTCACCCAGCACCTCGATCTGGTCGGCCTTCAGGTCGGCTTTCTGCCCCTTGCCCAGCGAGGGTACCAGGGTGCCGGTCACCTTCAGCGAGGCCGAGGTGGTGATCCGGCGAAGCAACTCCTCGGGAAAGGCCCCGAGTGCCGCCACCACCTGCACGTTCTGATTGGTACTGCCGTCGTTCAGGGCAATGAACTGGTTGTTTCGAAAGGTACGCACCCACCCCATGACCGTAACAGCCTGCCCCTGCGGCTCCATCAGCAGTAAATCCTTGACCTTGATCCTATTGTTGAACATGTCTGATCTTGAGTTGCTAAGGTACGACTCCGCAAGAAACCGGGCGGCGGCGGACCACTGAACGTTGCCGCACACCCTCTTTGAAAAAACTGATAATCAGCCTACAAGATCTGAAGCACCCCAAAATATTTGCGGATCAGCCGTTTTTGACCTAACTTTACAGCTGTAAGCGGCCGTTCAGCGCAGTACGCCCCTTCAGACCCTGGCTCACATCACCGCTACGTTCCTTCAAAAACTCCTAAATCTCTGATTGTCCGGACCAACTCTTCGAGTTGTGAATCCATTCAAGTTCCCTTTATGTATGATATTCTTCAACTGAACGACATGCTCGTTCCTGAGTTGCTGGACATCGCCGAGCAGCTCAAGATCCCCAACGCCAAAAAGCTGAGCAAGCAGGACCTTGTATACAAGATCCTCGACAGCCAGGCCATCGCCGGATCCAAAGGCGCCAGGCCCGCCGATGACGGCAAGCGCAAACGGATTGTAAAGACCACCACGAGTATCAGCAGTGAAGAAGCCGTTGTGGAAAGTGGCGACGAAGAAACCCCGACCAACAAAAAAACCCATATGCCCGTTAAAAAACCCGGCCGTCCCGCCGCTGAAAACGAAACCCCGGAAGAAAAGACCCCACAAAAGCGGGGCCGTAAAAAGAATTCGGAAAAAGAAGCGATGACTGAAGGACCGGCGGCCCCGGAAACGGGTTCCGAAACGACCGCTCCGGAAGCAACGCCCGCACCGATCGTACCACCTCCGTCCGACGGACAGCAAGCCCCCAATAAAGTGTACCCCCAGCGCCGGGAACCCGCGTTCAACGTGGAATTCGACGGTATGATCCTGAGCGAAGGCGTACTCGAAATGATGCCCGATGGATACGGATTCCTGCGCTCTGCTGACTATAACTATCTCTCCTCTCCTGATGACGTATATGTATCCCCGTCACAGATCAAGCTCTTCGGAATCAAGACCGGCGATACCATCACCGGTGCCGTGCGGCCTCCGAAAGAAGGTGAAAAGTATTTCGCCCTCCTCAAGGTGGACGCCATCAACGGCAAAACTCCCGAGGAAGTACGCGACCGGGTACCCTTCGATTACCTGACCCCCCTGTTCCCCTTCGAAAAACTGAACCTGTTCACAACACCATCGGATTATTCGACCCGGATCATGGACCTGTTCACCCCGATCGGAAAGGGACAGCGCGGTCTGATCGTGGCACAGCCGAAGACGGGGAAGACCATGCTGCTGAAAGCGGTCGCCAACGCCATTGCCACCAACCACCCCGAATGCTACCTGATGGTGGTGCTCGTGGATGAACGCCCCGAGGAGGTAACCGATATGGAACGCAGCGTTAATGCCGAGGTCATCGCCTCGACCTTCGATGAGCCGGCTGAAAAACACGTGAAGGTGTCGACCATCGCGCTGCAAAAGGCCAAGCGCCTGGTAGAATGCGGCCACGATGTGGTCATCCTGCTCGACTCCATCACCCGCCTGGCCCGTGCCCACAACACCGTGGCACCCGCCTCGGGGAAAGTGCTGTCGGGCGGCGTAGAAGCCAATGCCATGCAGAAGCCCAAGCAATTCTTCGGTGCCGCCCGCAAGATTGAGAACGGCGGCTCCCTGACGATCATCGCCACGGCGCTGGTCGATACCGGTAGCAAGATGGACGAAGTGATCTTCGAGGAATTCAAGGGCACCGGAAACATGGAACTCCAACTGGAACGTAAACTTTCCAACAAACGCATCTACCCGGCCATCGATATCGTTTCATCCTCCACCCGCCGCGATGACCTGCTGCTGGAACCCCAGGTGCTGCAGCGCATGAACCTGCTGCGGGTTTACCTCACGGATATGAATCCGGAAGAAGCGATGCGCGAACTGCAAAACCGGATGAAAGGAACGAAAAGCAATGAGGAGTTCCTTGCGAGCATGAACGGATGAGCCGACGAAAACGACTCGATACGGAACGTCCCGCTTTGGCGGGACGTTCTTTTTGAAAAGATTCCCGCTAATTTCACGGTAGCACCCACCCATGGCAGCGGAACGCATCGATATCGAAACCTTCCTGGTCCTGGCAAAAGAGCACCCTGTCATCGACGTACGAAGTCCTTCGGAATACAACCATGCACACCTGCCCGGAGCCCACTCCCTGCCCCTGTTCAGCGATACGGAACGGCAGGTGGTAGGCACGACCTATAAACAGAAAAGCAGGGAACTGGCCATCAAAGCCGGACTTGACTACTTCGGACCGAAACTGAAAGACCTGGTCGAACGGGCTGAAGAGATCGCCGGATCAAACCGGTCTTCACCACCCGGCGAACGAACCTTGATGGTGTATTGTTGGCGGGGCGGCATGCGAAGCGCGGCCGTGTCCTGGCTGCTGGACCTCTAGGGTTTTCGGGTATACACCCTGATCGGAGGGTACAAGCGATACCGTAACTACGTTCTCGATTCGTTCCGGTTGCCCTACCGGTTCCGCATCCTGGGAGGATATACCGGATCCGGAAAGACCGAACTGCTCAGGTCGCTGGTTGAAAAAGGGGAACCGGTGGTCGACCTCGAGGGACTGGCCCTTCACAAAGGCTCAGCGTTCGGGAACATCGGCATGCCATCACAACCCTCTCAGGAACAATTCGAAAATCAGCTCAGCCGGTTGCTGCTGACCGCCTGCAACTGCATTGGAACACCCTTTCCGGAAAACCCTCCGGCCATCTGGCTGGAAGACGAATCGCAACGCATCGGACAGGTGAACATCCCAACGGACCTGTGGAAGACCATGCGCCGATCAGCCCTGTTCTTTCTGGACATCCCCTTTCCCGAGCGACTCCAGCATATCACCACCGAGTACGGGCAACTGGACCGGGAGCGAATGGCCGACGCGATCGGTCGGATCACGGAAAAACTGGGAGGAAGCAACGCCAAAGCTGCTTTAACCCATCTTCAATCGGGGGAGACGGAGGCCTGCTTCGGGATCCTGCTGCACTACTACGACAAATTTTATCTGAAAGCCCTGCACAATCGGGACCAACTGGAAACGTTATTACACCGGATCCCCTGTGGGTCCGTAACCAATGAGAACGCCGATGCCCTTCTATCGACCGCCTGTGAAAGGAATTAAACTGCTGGTGGCAGGACTTGTGCTGCCCCTGTGGCTGTCGGCCCAGTCACTGACCGGACTCTGGACCGGCGCCATCCGGAACGACAGCACCACCGTCCGTAAAGACCAGCTCTTCGAGATCGCGCTGACCGAATACAAAGGCAAGGTGCATGGTTACTCCCGCAGCGAATTCATTGTGAACGACACCCTGTATTACATCGTCAAACGGGTCAAGGGCACTATTGAGGGTGATGTATGCATGGTAACCGACGATGAGATCCTCGCCTATAACTTCCGGGGAAAGCTCGATAAGGGGATCCGCGTGACCAGTACCTTCCGCCGAAACAAGGCCGACAGCACCTGGTACCTTGCCGGCGACTGGAAGACCAATGCCACACGAAAATATTATGCAGTCACCGGTAAGTTGGACCTGCAGGCTGAAACCGATCTGGCCGCATCCAAGCTCTTCCCCCACCTGGAAGAACTGAAGCTGGCGGATCAGGTCGACTTCTACCGGGAACGGACGGAGGGGTTACCGATCGCCAAGATCGTACGACCCGAACGTATCAATAGCGAATCCCGTACCCCGAAGGACCTGCAGACCGAAACAGTCCTTCAACCAACAGAACCAATACTGCCGGCACCGTCGATCACGGAACCGGAGCCGGTGATCGGACAACCGGTGACAACCGTGCCCCGATCTGAAAAAACTGAACTGCCCAAACAACAGACACCCGTAACAGGCGCTTCCGGAAAACCCCTGATCACCGCCCGTATGCCCGAACAAACTCCTGCTGCGCTGACAACTCCGGCACCCCCCCAAAACACCGGCATTGATTCAACCACGGGTAAAACCCTCTCCCCCGTAACATCAGCCCCTATTCCCGCCAAGCCTTCCGTACCGACGGAAAAACGAGATCCGGCGGCATATGAATATGTGGACCTGCCCGTACCGGTAAAAACAGATCGGCCCGCAACAAAACCGGAAGCGGCACCGGTGACGGCGATGAAACAACCCCTGCCCCAACCCGTCTCCTCGCTTCAGCCCGGAGCGACGATCGGTGGCCCCACACCGGCATCGACTCCGAACGCCGTGCGAACGAGAACGCTAGAAGAACTCACCCGACAGGTCGCTTCCATCTCCGGCAGGCGTTCGGAGTTCTCACAGGTGGTAGAATTCCGATCCGACAGTCTGCAGCTGGCCCTTTACGATAACGGAGAGATCGACGGCGATACCGTGTCGGTTTATTATAACGGAGAGATCCTGTTGGCACGACAGGGATTGAAGGCCTCTGCCATCCGAAAGACCATCTACGTTCGGCCAGGTACCGATGAGGACTTCACATTGGTATTGTTCGCGGACAATCTCGGCAAATACCCCCCCAACACCGGCCTGCTGGTCGTGTACGATGGGGACGACACATACCACCTTCGCTTCAGTTCCGACTTCAAGAAAAGCTCTGGCATCGTATTCCGCCGAAAGCGCCCCTAAATGCGATTTATTGCAGCATGCTGCAATCTCTCGACCTTTACCGGATGAATGAACCGATTCGACTGACCCAGTACGCGCATGGTGCCGGCTGCGGTTGCAAGATCGCTCCCCAGGTGCTCGAGGAAATCCTGCGGACGACCGCTCCGCTCCGCTCAGACCCGCGGCTGCTCGTAGGCCATGAGAGCCGGGATGATGCGGCGGTATATGACAACGGGGACGGTACCGGATTGGTATCCACCACCGATTTCTTCATGCCCATTGTAGACGATGCCTTCGATTTCGGACGGATCGCCGCCGCCAATGCCCTGAGTGATGTGTATGCCATGGGCGGTACGCCCTTACTCGCGATCGCCATTCTGGGCTGGCCCGTGGAAAAACTTCCGGCCTCCCTTGCTGGAGAGGTCGTGAACGGAGGCCGATCCATATGTGCGACGGCGGGTATCCCGTTGGCAGGCGGACATAGCATCGACTCACCGGAACCATTCTTCGGGCTGGCCGTAACAGGCAGGGTTGCCCTGCCAAATTTGAAAAAAAATAACACGGCCCAGGCGGGCGATCGGCTCTATGTCACAAAACCCCTGGGCGTAGGCATCCTGACAACGGCCGGTAAACGGGGTTTGTTACAAGCCGAACATGCTGACGGCATGCTTAAGCTGCTGACCTCGTTGAATCGGATCGGTGAACGCCTCGGCGCCTTACCGGGTGTAACGGCTATGACCGATATCACCGGGTTTGGCCTGCTGGGTCACCTGATCGAAATGACGGAGGGAAGCGGCTGCAGCGCCGAACTCTACTACGACCGGATTCCCGTGGCCAACGGGGTGCGGGACTATATCGCACAGCGCATATTCCCCGATGCCACTACCCGAAACTGGAGCAGCTATGGACAAAACATTGCCTTCGAGAAAGGAGTGAATGTCCTGGAAGCCTTTACCCTGTTGCCCGACCCACAGACGAACGGGGGCCTGCTGGTCAGCGTGCGGCCGGAACAGGAAGCTGCAATGACCGAACTGCTGGGTCCACCGATCGGCCGTATCACGGTAAAAGGGGAAAAAGCGATCGTGATCGCACCGCATCAGCGTGGCTGAAGGAACAGTTCCGCGAACATGCAACGTACACTGCCCCCACCAACCGACTCGATCGTGGGGATATCGGCGACGAGAAGTGTTCCGTGAGCCTCCAGGGCCTGAACCTGATCGGAACGGAGCGCGGCAAGGGCCGTCCGGCTGATCACGATCAGCTGCTCATCGGTTGCATTGGTCAACATCAACACATTCCCCGCAAATCGTTCCATCTGCTCGCGCGTGATGGATACGATGACATGACCGGTTGAGCCCAGCAACTGGTGCAGGGCAATGCGTTCCCATTCCTCCTCAATGGCCTCATCACAAAGGATACAAAATCCGGCACCCAGTGCCAGAACCACATTGGTATGGTACACGGGGCGCCCATCCGCATGGCTGGCCATGAACAGCAGGGCCTGATAACCGTTGCGCGCGGCAAAACCTTCGACCAGTGCGGGATGTGTCCGTTCGGACAGGGAGGCATAGATCATCCGGTTCGTATGATCGATGATCATGCTGCCCGTACCTTCCAGGAAACGGCCTTCGGCCTCGAATTCGGTCCAATCCTGAACATCATCGATCCGGTAGTCGTTCGCAAGCTGCTGCAGGACCTCCTCCCGTTTTTCAGAACGACGCGACGCGGCATACAAGGGGAAGATGAACAACCGTCCGTCGGGTGCGGTTCCCAGCCAGTTGTTCGGAAAAACGGCATCGGGCTTGCAGGGCTCAGGCGTATCCTCCACGACACGGACCGACACCCCATGATCGCGTAACAGGCGGACAACGCCGTCAAATTCATCGAGCGCCCGCTGCTGAATCAGGTGCGGCTCCCGATCGGGCAAGTGCTGGAAAAAATTATTGGCCGCCGTCTCCTCGTTGAAACGAAAACAGGCGGGGCGTACCATCAATATCGAGGATGCAAGGACCATGGATCAGGGCAACAGGGCATCGATGCGGGCGGCGAGTTGGCGGTCGAGATCCGTTATGATATTTCCGGCATCATGCGTTTGAAGCCAGATCTCTACCGTATCCCAGACATTCGACCAGCGGGGGTGGTGATTCATCTTTTCAGCCTCGATGGCCACACGGGTCATGAAGGCGAACGCCTCGCTGAAATCACGGAACCGGAATTTACGGTAAAGGCTCTGTTCGATTTCCTGCCACATGGGAGCGGTTTTTATTCGTTAAAAGATGAGATTTTCACGGTTGGTGATCTTGTCGACCGACAAGTCCGCCACCAGCTGCACACTATCGATGCCCCGGATGGTCTGTATCGTTTCCTCCATCACCGAATCGGTCACCTCATCCCCCTTCATAAGCCACAGGAAATCGAGATGCCGAAACTCGGGAAGCAGGTATTCCCCGTCGAACTGGTTATTATATATGTAGTGGGAGAGGAAGCGAAAGGGTACATTGTATTCATAGACCGGAAAAAAGTACTCCCGCTTTTTCCGGACCAGCATGATCTCCAGCTCGTGGTTGATCCGGAAATCCAATCCGGTAGCGGTATTGATGTGCCAGCAGAACTGGTAGTCCTTCACGGGGGTCATGATCCCCAATACCCGAACGTCGGAAAAGAACAGGTCGGTGATCTCCCGGTTGTTCAGCACCAGTTTGTTCCCGCGTTCGGCCATGGTGAATTTTCATTTAAGTTACGAACTGCCTGGAACATGCCCCACGGATCCCGCTCAGAACTCAACGGTAACCTCCATCGATTCAGCGCCACGGCGGAGCTTCACGGTTGCCTTGTCTCCTTTTTTAAATCGCGAGAGGGTCTGCATATAGCTCTCCATGGATGTCACTGAATACGGCCCCAGCTGGATCAATACATCACCGGCCCGGATCCCCGCTTTTTGAGCGGGTTTGCCCTCTGAAACCCCGTCCACTTTTACACCGGCACCGCTGTACGTATAGTCCGGCATGATGCCCATCGACACAGAGAACCTTGCTTGTGTGGTGGTCTGCGTTTCCCGGGTCTTGGTAAAGGTGAGACGCGGTTGCTTTTCCGCACGCTCGATCAGATCCAGTATATGCCGCAGGATCGTCTGCTCCCCCTTGTAGTTGATCCGGTCGGCGTCGTCCGTCGGTTTGTGGTAATCGGTATGCAGGCCCGTGAAATAGAACAGCACGGGGATGTCCTTACGGTAAAAGGACGTGTGATCGCTTGGGCCGGTGCCGCTGCTGTCAATCTTTACGACCAATTGGGGTTTCCCTTTGCGACCGGTACGGTATTCCGGTGTGATGAGGCTGCTCCAGGCCGGCGAAGTGCCATATCCCCCGATGGTGATTACCTGTGTGCTGTCGTTCAGGCGTCCTACCATGTCCATGTTGATCATGAAGTTCACCGAGCGCAGGTCGATCGTGGGGTTCTCGGTAAAATGCCGTGACCCGTACAACCCGAGCTCCTCCCCGGAAAAGGCGATGAACAGAAAGTTGCTGGACTTGGAGGGATTTTTTCTCAGAAGACGGGCCAGTTCCAGCAAGGCGGCCGTACCGCTGGCATTGTCATCTGCCCCATTGTGGATGGCCGGCTGCTTTTCGGTCATCCGGGAATTGCCGTCCTCCCCATAGCCGAGGTGGTCGTAGTGGGCGCCCAAGATGATGGTATGGGCAGCCCCGTTGTCAATATAACCCACCACATTGTGGCCGGTCCGTTTTTTATCCGTTACGGCTGCCTGATACGCCAGAGCAACGGTCGCAGCGGGATCTTTAAAGACGCGGAGGGCCGCATCTTTTTTGATATAGAATACCGGGATCCCTACTGACGCTGAACGGTCCTTGGCATCGAAGGTCATCCGGTCCTCCCCGGCACTGCTGTTATAAAGGAACAGGGCCGTCGCACCGCGTTCCTTTGCCTTGCGGCTGTTGGTGCGTATGTATTCCAGAAAGTCGAAATGGGGATTGCCGCGGTTCTCTTCCTGGGCATCCTTCAGGTCGAGCACCCAGGGTATTTCGGCCTCCTGAACGGACAGGGTCACCTGTGCGGTCCCTTTCCCTGCGGCACTGAACGGGAAAATAAAAAAATCCGTCCCGGGTACCAGCGCGTCCCCGTTTATCTGCAACTGTGCCGACGGGTCCATCATCCGCCCCTCCTGTACGTCGAAGGACTGTATGTACCCGTCTTTCCCCATCGGACTGAGTCCTGTTTCCCGAAAACGGTCACGGATATACTCCATGGCTTTGACTTCGCCGGGCGTGCCGGTCCGACGTCCTTCAAGTCCATCGTCAGCGAGGAACTCAACATGTGAGCGAAGCTTACTCAAAGTGGAGGCGTCGGTCCGGTACAAAGTACCGGAAGGCCTGCAGGCCGCCAAAAACAGCAGGGCAACAAGGGGAAGAGGGCGTATGCTTCGCATAGAAATGGTTTAGCAGCGGCAAAGGTATTGCGGACCCGCAGTATTCTGGGAGGACAGAACCCTTTTTTGGTCTGTTTTCCGTTTCGGGATCTCCAAAATCCGCATCTCGTAAGGACAAATGGAGGGGCTGTGATAGTTTTGCGAGCCCCGCATACCGGAATAACAGGTTCCGGCCGGGATAACGACCCCTTTGGCAAGACCCAGCCTGCATATCGCCCTTGTCGGGAACCCCAACAGCGGGAAAAGCTCCCTGTTCAACTGCCTGACAGGACTGAACCAGAAAGTGGGCAATTTCCCCGGTGTCACGGTCGACAAAAAGTCCGGCATCGCACAGATCGGCGAGTCCCTTATAGCCGAGGTCACCGACCTCCCCGGATCCTACAGCCTCTATCCGCGGCGAATGGACGAGTGGGTGAGCTATCGTGTACTACTGGGTCAGGACCCGGAGATCCGGCCTGATCTTGTGATCGCCGTGGCCGATGCCAGCAACCTGAAACGAAACCTGCTGTACTGCACCCAGCTCATCGACCTCAAAGTGCCGGTTGTCATCGCGCTGACGATGATGGATATGGCCCGGAAAAAGGGCATCCGCATCGATACCGCGGCACTGGAACGGGAATTGGGTGTTCCGGTAGTGGCGGTGAACCCGCGAAAGAACAAGGGTATCGGTGCCCTCAAACAGGCGATCGAGCTCACCTCGGAAGGGAAGTACCAGCCGCCCCTGCGGGACCTGATCGACAACCGAAACCTGGCAGCCGCGCCCATCGGGGAGCTCAAGGAACGATTTCCCGAGCTAAGCGACTATACGGCGATCCATTACCTGATCAACCACGATTCCTTTTCGTTCACGGAGGGCCTACAGCGGGATATCGATGCGATCGAAGCCCGTCATCAGTTCAATCCGACCAAGACACAGGCCGAGGAGATCCTGCAGCGCTACGGGCGGATCCGGCAGATCATGCAACAAGCCGTATCGGAACCCGATCCGCTGCAAAAAAGCCTGTTCACAGAAAAACTGGACACAGTCCTGCTACACCGGCGCTGGGGCTATCTGATCCTGGTGACCGTATTGTTCCTCCTGTTCCAAAGTGTATTCTGGTTGGCGCAATATCCGATGGATGGTATTGAATGGGGGTTCGCGGAACTCAGCCATTCCTTGTCGGTATCCCTTCCTCACAACCGGTGGAGCGACCTGCTGATCAACGGGGTCGTTGCAGGGCTCAGCGGCATCCTGGTGTTCGTGCCGCAGATCATGATCCTTTTTGGCCTCGTCACCCTGTTGGAAGACTCGGGGTATATGGCCCGGATCAGTTTCCTGAGCGACCGGCTGATGCGGACCGTAGGGCTGAACGGCAAAAGCGTAATGCCTATGATCAGCGGCTTCGCCTGCGCCGTTCCCGCCATCATGAGCGCCCGGAATATCGAGAACCGTAAAGAGCGGCTGTTGACCATCCTGATCACCCCGCTGATGAGCTGCTCGGCGCGCCTGCCGGTATATACCATCCTCATCGGGCTGGTGATCCCACCCACCTACCTGTTCGGATTCCTGAACGTGCAAGGGCTGGTGATGCTGTTATTGTACGTATTGGGACTGGTTCTCGCGCTGGTCGTGGCCTGGGTGGCTAAATGGTTCATCCGGATCCGCGAAAAAAGCTTCTTCATACTGGAATTGCCCTCCTACCGGTCGCCCCGGTGGAACAATATCATCACCACGATGTTCAACAAGGCCCGCATCTTCATCGTCGATGCCGGAAAAGTCATCATGATCATCAGCCTGCTGCTTTGGGGACTGAGTTCTTTCGGTCCGGGCAACACCATGCAGCGTATCACAAAGGAATACGCCTTAAAAAAATCGGTGGCGGGCGCCGACAGTGCCCGGCTAGACCGGGAGCTGCAGGCGGCGAAACTCGAGGGTTCCTATGCCGGAATACTGGGGAAAAGCATCGAGCCCGCGATCGCACCCCTGGGTTTCGACTGGAAGATCGGTATTGCGCTGATCACCTCCTTTGCCGCCCGGGAGGTCTTTGTTGGTACCATGGCCACCCTCTACAGTGTGGGCGATGAGGATGACGGCCGCCTGCTGCTGAAAGAAAAGATGAAAGCGGCTCGACGCCCGGACGGACGGCCGGTATTCGATCTGGCAACGGGTCTTTCGCTGATGATCTTCTATGTATTCGCCATGCAATGCATGAGTACGCTGGCTGTGGTGCGCCGGGAAACGCGGAGTTGGAAGTGGCCTGTGATCCAGCTGGGGTATATGACCCTCCTGGCCTACCTGATGAGTTGGGTCGTGTTCCAGTTGTTCTGATCGTGTTCAACGATCGTAATGATCCCAGACCATGCGTGTAAGATTGCGAGCCAGCGTCCAGGCCTCATTGTCGTGCGTCCAGCGCTGATCGCGGTTGTTCTTGGTGAACAGGCAAAGCAGGAACGGATTCCGGGGCGCGTTCACCAGCATGACCTCGCTGCGGGACGCGTTCACACAGCCGTTCTTGCTGAACACTTCAATCGTAGGCGGGATCTGAGACAGCCCCTCATCTTCATCCCAGAAATTTCGGCCCAGGAGCCGCATCATCCGTTCACAGGCGCTCGGGGAAAATAGTTCGTTACGGTAGATCCGCTCGAACAGAAGGCCCATCTCGCGCGGGGTGGTCTGTCCCCATTGATACCGGGCGCGGTTGGCTTCGCGGCCCGGGGTCCTGGAGTTGATGCGGGTGTCGCGAAAACCCAGGCTGTCGAGTATATGGTTCACGCGTGTTCCCGTGCCTGCGATTCGCTGCAGCCAGAGGCTGGCCGTATTGTCGCTGGTAGTAAGCATCAGCATCAGCAATTTTTTCAGTGAGATCGGCTCCCCGCTCCGGAAGGAACCCAAGATATCCTCCCCTTCGTAGCGAAGGGAGTCGTGGTAGATGAACAGGGAGTCGTAGTGCAGTTCCCCCAGATGAACCCGGTGAACGATGCCCAGGAGGATCGGCACTTTAACGATGCTGGCCGTGGGGAAAAGAGTGTCGGCAGCGATGGATATGGTCGTTCCCGTTCGAAGATTCTTCACATAGATCCCCACCTCGCCCTGAAATCCTGCGACAAGTTCCCGGATCCGGGATTCGAGCCGGGCATCGGATTTCTGGGCATTGATACCGGTACAGAATAGGCAGCAAACAATGAAATGGATCAGGCGCTTCATGGCTGCGGGATGATCATTTCAACAGATCGATGACGATGGAGCAGAAGGCCTTTACGCCCGTGATCATCCCGCTCTCATCAAGATGAAAGTCGGGCGTATGGTGGGCCGGGGCCTTGTCGGGGTCCTGTCCTCTAGGCATCACCCCGATCTGGAACATGAAAGCGGGGGCCCGCGTGCCGTAATAGGAAAAATCCTCGGCCAGCGTCACCCAGTTGGTCGGTCGCACCCGCTCCTTGCCCGCCGCAAGCACGAGGGAAGGAAGGGCCCTGTCCACGAGAGCCGGTTGATTGAAGGTCACCAGTGTTTTGGTGTCGAACATGACGGTGGCCGTGGCCCCGGAGGCCGCGGCGATCGAAGCGGCGGTCTTGCGGATCCGCTCTTGAACATCGAGCTGCATGGCACTGTCGAGCGTTCGGATGGTGCCGGAGAATTCGCAGGTCTCTGGAATAATGTTTTGACGTACCCCACCGTTGATGCGTCCGACGGTGATCACAACGGGAGCTTTCACGATATTCATCTGCCGGCTGACGATCGACTGCAGACCCTCGATGATCTGGGCGGATACCTGAATCGGATCGATGCTCTTCCAGGGCTGTGACCCGTGGCTGCCGCGGCCATTCACCCGAACGGTGAACCAATCGGCCGAGGCCATGAAGGCCCCGGGCTTATAGGCGATATAGCCCGATTCCAAACCGGCATCAACATGGATCCCGAATATCGCGGACACGGGCGGATCGTCCATCACCCCTTCGCGGATCATCAGCAGGGCCCCACCCTCCTCTCCTTCCGGCGGGCCTTCTTCGGCGGGCTGAAAGATGAACTTCACGGTCCCCTTCAACTGATTTCGCATGCCAGACAGGATCTCGGCGACCGTCATCAGCATGGCTGTATGCGCATCGTGTCCGCAGGCGTGCATCACGCCCACCTCCTGGCCGTTGTATTGTGTCCGTACATTGGAGGCAAAGGGCAAGGCGTTGCGTTCCGTGAGGGGCAGCGCGTCCATATCGGCACGGAGGGCGATACAGGGACCAGGTTGTGACCCGCGAAGGATGCCTACCACGCCGGTGCGGGCCAGGTTCTCACGGGTTTCGATCCCCAGGGCCCTGAGGTGGCTAGCCACGATGGAGGCGGTACGGGTCTCCCGGTTCCCCAGTTCGGGGTGCTGATGAAGGTCGCGACGCCAGGCGATGCATTGGGGTTCGAGCCGAAGCGCCTCGGCGGCCGCTTTTTCACGGAGGGCGGCACGGCCATCCTGTGCCTGCAGGATCAAGGGGAGCCACGCCATCAGGCATGCAACTGCCATTCGCATCATAAAAAGGTTTGAACCATGAATATACTGTAAAAGCGGCGTTGGGGCCGGACACCGGCCCCCTCCCATTATTTTTTTATATTTATCCGTCATGCTGCTGCGCCATATCCCATTCCTGAAGGCGGTGCTTCTGCACAGTCTGACCGCCTTTGGCGGGCCCCAGGCGCACCTGGGAATGATGTTGCGGACCTTTGTGCAGCGGCGGGAATACGTCACCGAGCGGGAACTGATGGAGTACAACGCCTTCTGCCAGCTGCTGCCCGGGGCCTCATCCACCCAGACGTTGACGCTGATCGGATATAAACGGGGCGGTGTTCCGCTGGCGGTGATCACGCTCATCATCTGGATCCTGCCGGCATCGCTGATCATGGGATCCCTCTCCTTCTTGCTTGGCTATGTCGATCAGCGAAACCTGGGCACCGATCTCTTCAAGTTCATCCCTCCTATGGCCGCAGGATTCCTGGCCTTTGCGGCGGCGGCGGCCTTTCCCCATGCCGTTCGAAATACGATCACCTGGATCATCATGGCGCTGGGCACCATCGTCACTTTCTGGCTCTTTGGCAAGCCCTGGGTAATTCCCGTGCTGATCGTATCGGCTGGCATCGCCACCAACTTCAGTCGCAAACGGATCCCGCAGACCGAACTCAAGCCCCGTAAGATCAAGTGGTGGAACTTCTGGCTCTTCGGCATCATTTTCATGTTGGCAGGGTTCGTGAGTGAGTGGGCCCGGAAGAGCGACTGGGAGGGGCGCCGGCCCGTGAACCTGTTCGAAAATACCTATCGGATGGGGAGCCTCGTATTCGGAGGCGGGCAGGTACTGATCCCGCTGATGTATGAGCAGTGGAGCGTGCGGCCCGCAAGCGAGCGGGTCCGGGAGCGAAATCCAAATGCCATTCAGATCGAGGAGAAGGACTTGTTCACCGGAATGGGCATCGTGCGTGCGGTACCCGGACCGGTCTTTTCTATAGCCGCTTTTACCGGCGGAATGGCGTTGAGGGATATGGGGGGCCGCATGCAGGTACTGGGGTGTCTGATCGGTATGGTGGCGATCTTTCTGCCCAGTGCGTTGCTGGTACTGTTTTTCTTTCCGATCTGGAACAACCTGAAAAAGTATGCCGCAGTATACCGATCGGTCGAAGGGATCAATGCGGTGGTGGTGGGCATCATGATCGCCTCCACGATCTATATCATGAAGGATATCTCGTTCGGAGACGGACGCCCGGTGAGCTGGGTGAACCTGGTCACTTTCTCCGGCACGTTCCTGTTGCTTCAGTTTACCCGGCTGATCCCCCCCCTGATCGTGATGGCCTGCCTGCTCCTGGGCGGGTTCGTTTCCTGATCCATTCAGTTACGATAGTAACCGCCTTTTTCGATCTCCTCCAGAACGGCATCGGGCACCATGTAGCGCACCGATTTTCCAGCGGCAATGTTGTGGCGGATATGGGATGCGGTGAGCTGCAGGAGAGGGGCGTCAACGACCGTGAGTCGCGCGTTCCGTTCGTTGGTGATATCGAATCCGGGGCGGCGGTATACGTAGATCGCATGATTCGATACGATGGCCTCCGGGTTTTTCCATTTGGGAAGGTTCTGAAAGCTGTCGCTTCCCATGATGATGCAGAATTCCTGGTCGGGATACCGTTCGCGCAACCAGGCAAGGGTGTTGGCGGTGTACGATGGTTTGGGAAGTCCGAATTCGATGTCGGAAGCCTTCATCCGGTTGTCATTCTCTATGGCGGTCTTGACCAGATGGAGACGATGGTATTCGTTCAGTAACTGATTTTCCGATTTGAATGGGTTCTGGGGAGATACGACGAACCAGACTTTTTCGATATCGGTCTCGTTCAACATATGATTGGCAATGATCAGGTGGGCAACATGTACCGGATTGAAGGAACCGAAAAAGAGCCCAATTTTCATATATAATTGATAATCAACTTATTGTGTCGACAATAATCTGATCTGCCTCATCGATGCGAAGGCTGAGATGATAGCCTGAAACACTGATGGACACGGGGCCGCCCATGGGGGCGATCTGCTCCATCAGGATCCGCTCACCAGGAACGCATCCCATTTCCATCAGTTTCAGCAAAAGGTCGTTGCTCTGAAACTCCCTGATGGTGCCTTCCTGACCGGGCCGGAGTTCTGACAATCGCGTGATCATTCGGGTGGGGTTGGGACCGCAAATCTACTTTTGTTGAGTGGTATTTTGCAACGAATTTTGAGGAATGCCCCCTGCAAAAAAAAATACGCCCCGCGCGCACGCCTCGATCCGTTTCCACTTTGAGAAAAAGGGCGTTTCTCTGCCAGACCGAGGACAGCTCAAGCGCTTCATCGAACGTATGACGCGCCGCGAAAAGAAGAAAACAGGCCGCATCGATATTATCTTTTGCAGCGACCGGCGTTTGCTGGCGATCAACCGGGAATTCCTCGGCCACGATTATTATACCGATATCATCACATTCGGGCTATCAAAATCCGGTCCCATCATGGCCGAGATCTATATCAGCGTCGACCGCATACGTGACAATGCCAGGGCCTATGGCACCAGCCTGAGATCGGAACTTCACCGAGTCATATTCCATGGTGTACTGCATCTTTGCGGATATGGTGATAAATCACGTAACGAAGTGAAAATGATGCGGGCAAAAGAAGAAAGGGCTTTACACCAGTATTTTAAATTGTGTTCCACGTGAAACAACTCTGATTGGTTCCACGTGGAACTAATGATGCAACCCGGAATTCAGGGCTGATGGTGAAATCCTTAGAAAAGGGGCTCGTATCGTGGCTTCGGACCGATACATGATTACCTTTGCTGCCCATGTTTCCTCAATATGACGTCATAGTGGTGGGTGCCGGCCATGCCGGTTGTGAAGCCGCGGCGGCGGCGGCCAATATGGGCTCCCGAACCCTGTTGGTGACCATGAACATGCAGACGATCGCCCAGATGAGCTGCAATCCGGCGATGGGCGGGATCGCAAAAGGTCAGATCGTACGGGAGATCGATGCCATGGGGGGGTACTCGGGGATCGTGACCGACCTTTCCATGATCCAGTTCCGAATGCTCAATCGAAGCAAAGGACCCGCCATGTGGAGCCCGCGGGCACAGAACGACCGGATGCTGTTTCACCTGAAGTGGCGGGAATTGCTGGAGAAAACACCCCGACTGGATTTCTACCAGGACATGGTTAAAGAACTGATCCTGATCCGAGGCCGGTGCCAGGGTGTGATCACCGGTATGGGGCATCGGATTCATGCGAAAACCGTGGTGCTCACCAATGGCACCTTCCTGAACGGGATCGTTCACATCGGAGAGAAGCATTTTGGGGGTGGGCGAATGGCTGAAAAAGCCGCCACCGGAATCACAGAGCAATTGGTTTCGATGGGATTTGAAAGTGACCGGCTCAAAACAGGAACACCACCCCGTGTTGATGGACGGAGTCTTGATTATACGAAAATGGAAGAGCAGCCGGGTGATACCGAAATAAGCGGCTTCTCATTTCTGGATACCGAAAAACCCACTACGCAACGGAGTTGCTGGATCACCTACACCAATCCGGAGGTACATGATCTGCTCCGAACGGGTTTCGACCGTAGTCCGATGTTCGCCGGACGTATCGATGGCGTAGGTCCCCGGTATTGCCCCAGCATAGAGGATAAGATCAACCGGTTCGCCGAGCGAGAACGACACCAGATCTTCGTTGAACCCGAAGGCTGGAACACGGTTGAGATCTATGTGAACGGTTTCTCCACCTCCCTGCCGGAGGAAATACAATACGAAGCTCTTCGTAGAATACCCGGATTCGAGAATGCGCGCATGTTCCGTCCGGGCTATGCGATCGAATACGATTATTTCCCGCCGACCCAGTTGACGTATTCGTTGGAGACCCGCCAAATCGAAAATCTCTTCTTCGCAGGACAGATCAACGGCACTACCGGCTATGAAGAGGCGGCTTGCCAGGGATTAATTGCCGGTATCAACGCCCACCAGCGTGTACACGAGAAAGAACCCTTCATTGTGAGACGCAGTGAAGGATACATCGGTGTATTGATCGACGACCTGATCAGCAAGGGTACCCGCGAGCCGTATCGCATGTTCACGTCCCGGGCTGAATACCGCACCCTGCTGCGCCAGGATAATGCCGACCTGCGACTGACGGAACGCAGTTTCGCACTGGGTTTAGCTTCACAGGAGCGTATGGAAAGGGTTAGCAGCAAAAAAAATTCCGTTGACCGTATACGCACCTGCCTGCAGGAGCTCGCCATCGAACCCGATGAGATCAATGACTGGTTCGGGGAGATCCAAAGTGCCCCGATCACCGAAAAACAAAGAGCGGCCAAGATCCTCCTGCGCCCGGATGTGGAGTGGGATACTCTGGCAGCCGCAGTACCGAACGTCGCAGCGGTACTCCGACCCTTTGGAGCGGAAGCCTGCGAGCAGGCAGCGATTCAGATCAAATATCAGGTTTACATAGAAAAAGAGCGAGAGTTGGTGCAACGAATGAGCCAGTTGGAAGACCTCGAGATACCGGATGTTTTCGACTATCAAAAGATCCCTTCGCTGGGAAACGAAGCCCGTGAGAAACTGGCCCGTATGAAACCCCGTACACTGGGCCAAGCCAGCCGTATTTCAGGAATCAATCCGAGTGATGTGCAGATCCTGATGGTATATATGGGGCGCTGATCAGGCCACTTCCTTCAACACCGCACGGGTAAGGTCTTCCTGCTGCAACTCGATCCGGCGGGTAATGTCGTGTAGCGATGAAAAACGCTGTACTGCATAAGGAATGGTATCCAGACCGGAAACGAAGCGCTGTATATAACTGTATATACCGATCAGGGTTCCGGCTTCAATCGAAGAGCCGGCCGTTTTCTCCGTCAGCAGGAGCGAAATACCGATTACAAACATAACGAGCACCTCCATGAGACCGAAGTTCCACGCCTCCTGATCGCTGATCCGAATCTGCCAGCGACGCAGATTCTCATAATGTAGCCGGATCCGACGCTGGTCGCCAGCCGCGATCACATCCACCTGTTTTTCCAGTTCGTCATTCTTTAACCGATTGAGTCGTTTCATTCGTCTGCCATAAACCCAGCTGAGCAAAATGACCGGAAGAAGAATGGCCAGACAGACCAACACGACGGATGTATCATAAAAGAACAAAAGGAGAAGCGATCCGAAAATGCTGTAAGCCGCCTCGATGATATAGACCAGATCAAATTCCAGAAAATCAACAAACTCCCGCGCGAGTGTAGAATGGGCACTGAGCCGTGATACATCTGACTTACCGAAACGTCGCGACAGGAAGCGGGTGACCAAAGACGTGTATATGGCTGTATACGTTCTCGTATCCAGGCGGTGACGGATCATCCCGATCAGCAACCAGAACAAGTGAACTCCGGACAGCAATATCAAACCCCGGTAACTACCGTCGATCAGGTCATTGATGGCCAAACCCAGGAAAAAGGGGCGGAGCAGGTTGCCGATCATTTCAAGCGTAAAAAGCGAATAGGTCAGTACCAGCCGGTATTTGTGCCGCAGCATGATCTGACGAAGGATGGCAAAGCGTGACATAAATTCGGATTATTACCAGTGTAACAGGAATTCCACCGGATCAAAGTAAATAATGACATGGATTTGACCCGGCCCGATACAAGTCGTTTAAGCCTGATGCCGGCTTTCACGTGTCGTTAGGGAATTGTCTGGGTTGCCTTGAATTCTTCCCCTGCAGGCCGTTGAACCACACTGACAATCAAAGGGTTCCATGCTTTGATCCAAAAACTGGGCGTAATCCAAGGTAAGCTCCTCGCCGGAGCCAATATCGCGCAACGCGATCACATTCAGTCCGTCGAATGCAGCATTGGGAGTACAGCTGTGATTTTGCGGTGCCCACTGGGAGGGGTCCTCATCCCAAAGAATGAACAGTTCCCGGCTCAGGGGATAGGCATACCGACGAAAGAGCAGCTTTTCATCCTCACTCCAATTTGTGTCAACAAAGCGACGGGTGACGATCCGCTGGGATCGACCTTCCCCCCGAAAAAGTACCTCGCCCCGCTGGATCATCCGATTGGCATAAATGCCGTAACCGGAGATCGAATTCCCTTTGATAGAAAAGGGCCGGATCTTTCTCCGATGACGGGCCCGGCCTTCCTCGATGATATGATGAAGGAATCCGGATGGGCCGATGCCATCCTGCTTCAGGATATGATCGGCCGATCCTTCGTATCCATTGGTATAAAAAACGGAACAGGTAAAGTTGATCTCCAGAAAAAAGATCTCCCCGTCAGCGGTCACCCGAAAATCCAGCCGGGCATATCCCACACCGTTGAACCCTCGAAAGATCCGCTCCGCCGCCGCACGAAGGCCCTTCTCCAACACCGGGTCGGTACATGGCACGTTGCAATCGGGATGCAATTCCGATGTCTTCAACGCATAGGTTTTGTAGGAAAGTCCCTTCGGAAACCGGTACTCGACCGGACGGAATACGGTACAACGTGCTCCGTCGGGATCGGCGGCCACCAGCACCGTGAACTCGCGCCCGTCGATATACTCCTCTGCCAGCAACGAAGAATATTCAGGCAACAGACTGCTGCATTGCTGCTCCAGCTCGGAGCGGTTTCTGACCAGGGAGTGGTCATCAATACCGAGACTGTCGCCCGCCTTGGCTGGCTTAACAAAAAGAGGGAATTGCAACTGGCGCTCGACCTGATCGAGATCGTCCTGTCTGCTCACAAGTACATAACCCGGTGTACGCACGCCTTCACAATAGGCCACATACTTCATCAGCTCCTTTGGGGGATCGTATAGCAGGGGAGAGGGTCCGGTATAGGGAAGACCCAGCATCTCCAGGCTGTGGATCACATCGATGCTGGGTACCTCCCATTCGAGGTAGCCCTCGCAGAGATTAACATAGATATCATAGCCCGAACGCGATAAGTCTTTTAATTGACGGTAGGTGGTTAGTTTGTTGAGGAATACATGGTGCACCTCATCGCCGGGCAAGAGGGGCGAGAGGTCCCGCGGGGGGTCGTAATTCTTGTAGTCGACCCCCGTCGTGGAATAATCGGGCTGGAGCACACAAACTTTCATGCGGTACGAAACTATTCAATTCGTTGGAACAGACCTTCATTTACGTACCCGGGCAGGCAACTTCTTGGAACGGGAGGCGGCAGGACTGCGTCGGAGGGATCCGGTTTCGGTCCGAACACTGCGTCGAAGAGCGTCTCGCAGGATCTCAACGACGACATCGGGGAAACCCACACCGGATGCTTTCAGGATCGCCCCGATCGAGGTGTAGTTCTCATCCTCGCTGAGCCCGCACTGGGCATTCACCTCCAACAGGTATAATTTCCCGGTGGTCTGATCCTGCCGGATATCGATGCGGGTATATCCTGTACCTCCGCAGGCTTTAAAGGCCGCAAGGCTGACGGCTTTTAGAGCCGGAACCAAAGTCGGATCGACTGCGCGGTATTCATAAAAGTTTCCATTCCCGGGCATGGGCGTTTCCTCTTCATAGATCTCCCAGAGCCGGTCGAAGGACAGGAACTTTTCCGTATCGGGAAGAGAGGGATGAAAAACTCGCTCCACGGGTTCATAAACGTGGCAGTGCCCGGGTGCCTGTGCTGAACCGGTGATGAACGTAGTGAATTCGGGACCGGTGATGAACCGTTCCGCGATCAGCCCGTCTGCCAGGAGATTCCAGCCACGGTATCCCTCCCGGATCTCCGCAACACGGGTACGAAGGTCCGCATCGTTATGGACCACGTTTTTTACCGACACGCCCATACTTCCTCCTGATACGGCCGGCTTCAGGATGAGCGGGGTCCCAACTCGCTGACAAAGCCCGCGCAGGGAACCGGGTTTATCGGTGACAACCCGCCACGGGGCATGCGGCACGCCCGCCTTATCAAAGGCCTTTTTCATCGGGATCTTGGAGGTCGTAAGCGCATAGAAAGCCGCATCTGCGCCGGTATGGATCAGTCCCGCACGCACCAGGGCGCGAATGACAGAGATCCCGGGTGCACCATTCACTTCGTCGCCATCGCAGAGATTCAATACCAGGGGGGTCTTGCCGTTCGAGCGGGCTGCCAGAGAGCGGATCTGCTCCCGGTGATCAGTCAGACAAACCGGCTGCCAGGTCCAATCGGCCTCCAGCGCCTCGAAGACAGCTGTGTATTCGCGGATGCTTTGGGTGAAATCATAGTAATACTGGAGATGCGGGTCCTCCGATTCCAACCGGGGGGCCAACACCCAGATATGATAGGGTTTCAGCAACTGTATGGCTTCGGTTCTTGTCATGGGTCAGACAGCTTTTTCACGATTGACACGCCGGGTCAGCTGCCGGTGGATATGATCCGACAGTATATGACGGTTCAGCAGGTCCTGATCCAGGGAATAAGCACCCCGGACCTCACCGATACAATCAGGGCTTTTGCAATGACAGCGGAATGGCTGCGCCATCTTCCACTCGGTAGAGGGATAGAAAAAACAAAATTCATCCCCGGGAGCAACCGGACTGAGCACGATCAGCTGCAAGGCCGAAAGATCGAACCGAAGGTTCGGAGCACAACTGTGATTGAGATATTGCAGATAAGCTGGCTCCAGTGCGATATGCCTTCGATGACCGATCTGTACGGTCAAATAGGTGGGCGTAGCCGTGATGATACCGGCTGAAAAATCAGAAAGGATATCCCCTGGCTGAAAGGATCGGAGCGCAAAAAGACCATGGTGCCCGGTGGACAGGTCCACTAGGACCTCTGCTGCATCATGCCGGCTGACCGTTCGGTATCCGGCAGGGGAGGAAGAAGACATGATGGGTCGGTAACAGCAATGAAGATATGCATTAATATCTTCCTGACAAGTAAGAACGATGGATCCCACCCATTCAAAACAGGCACTGGTTTGACGAGAACCCTATGGTATTGCTTCGGAAAAAAAGGGGGATGCCTCCGCTTCATGCGGAGGCAGATCCCGTAACCGGTCATCGCAGCTCACGCCCCATCCCGGGTGCCAAGCAAGAGCAACTCGTTCACCTGTATCTCGGTGACATACTTCTTGTTGCCCTCCTTGTCGTTGTAGCTCCGACTCACCAGCTTACCCTCGACGGCCACTTCCCGCCCTTTCGCAAGGAAGCGCTCGACGATCTCCGCGACTTTGCCCCACGCCACCAGGTTGTGCCACTGTGTTTCGGACACCTTCTCCCCGCTGGCATTCCGATAGCTTTCATTCGTTGCCATCGAGAACCGGGCCATTTTTTTGCCACTGTCGAGCGTACGCACATCCGGAGCGCCCCCCAGATTGCCGATCAGCTGTACCTTGTTTCGCAATGCATTCATAATCCCAAAATTTGTGTTTCCGGTCCATGAAACCGGAGAACGGTTGATGAAAAAGGTTATTTCAGTCCGGCGGCGACGTCACCTCCTACAGACAAGGCAAATATGTCCCCATTGATGGAAGATAACCGTATTCCAAGCGTTAATTCGCCTGTATAAATGTGTGTTGACACATGGAAAACCAAAGGCGGTACCAGTATTTTCGACACCCCTTGTGTTCTATGATAGACGATCAGTACCGGAATTGTTTGGCCTGCGGCTCGGCCCTGAAAGGGCGGTCCGACAAAAAATATTGCCACGACTACTGCCGCAATGCCTACCACAACCAGAAACGAAGCGCCCAGACCTGGCGCGAACAGATCCGCAGCATCAACAGAACACTTTGGAAAAACCGACAGGCATTGGAACGCCTGCTGCCACCCACCGAAACAGAGATACGGGTACACCGCGATCAACTGCTCGAAAGTGGTTTTCGGTTCCGGTTCCTCACCCATACCCTGACCGGTCACAACTCCACACACTGGCAAGGCTGCTATGACCTGGCCATTCTCCCGATCGGCAACAACCAATATCTTGTCGCCCGTCGGCCGGATCCTCATTTACTTTGAGCCGGCTGTCACAGTCATTACATTTGCAGCATGCCCGGACCCGTCATCTGCATCGGAGCCGCCTTCGTCGATGAACTCTTCCATGCGAAGGAGGAAATGCTCCTCGCCACCACAAACAACGCTTCTGTGACCAAAACGGCCGGAGGCGTTAGCCGCAATATCGCACAGCAGCTGGCCCTGCTGGACGTACCGGTGCAGCTGATCAGCGTATTTGGAGACGACAGCGATGGCGACTGGCTGCGGCAGGGGTGCCGCAATTCCGGCGTAGCACTCGATGCCTCACTGGTAACGCCCGGACTCAGCGGCAAATACACCGGCATCCTGAATGCAGACGGCTCCCTGTTCACCGCCTTTCTCACCAACGCTGCCACCCACCTGCTCACCCCCGATTACCTCGCCGGACACAGCGATTTGTTACAGACCGCCTCATATCTCTTGGCTGATGCCAATGTCGATGTGGATACCGGACGCTGGTTGCTCGATTTCAGCCGACGGAATGGGATCCCCTTCATCCTTGAACCCGTATCCGTTCCCCCGGCTCGCAAATACCGGGAAGTCGACCTCGATGGCCTGCACCTGATCACTCCGAACGAGGACGAACTGCCCGTACTCTGCTCGGATAAATCCGATCTGACACAATTGCAAGTGGAAGAGCTGCTCAGCCGCGGCATCGAACAGATCTGGCTGCATAACGGCAAACAGGGCTCGGCGCTCTATTCAAGGAATAAAGCCTACTCGTTGCATGCACCGGATATTGAAGTGGTCGACTGCACGGGCGCTGGTGACGGATCACTGTCCGGATACCTCCTGGCCCGTCATCTCGGAAAAGAGGGGCTCGACTGCCTTAAACTGGCACATACCCTCTCCGCTGAGATCCTGCAGGTGAACGGTGCGATCGCCACGCACCTGAACCAGCAAACCCTGCTGGAACTCGTGCCCAAATACTATCCCGACTGATGCATTCACTGCTTTCCATACACCCCGAGGTCCGTCAGGCATTGGCCGATAACAGACCGGTCGTAGCCCTGGAATCCACCATCATCTCGCATGGCATGCCCTGGCCGCAGAATATGGAGACCGCCCTGGCCGTGGAGGCGTTGGTGCGAGCGGAAGGGGCTGTACCAGCAACCATCGCTGTTATGAACGGGAAATGCCTCGTGGGGATACCACCGAAAGTGTTGGAGTCTTTGGCACAGACAAAAGGAGTTTGGAAAACGAGCCTGCGCGACCTGCCTTTTGTGATTTCCCAAGGAAAAACAGGCGCCACCACTGTGGCGGCCACCATGAGGATTGCCTCGCTGGCAGGCATACGCGTCTTTGTTACCGGAGGGATCGGCGGTGTTCACCGGGGTGCTGAGACCACCATGGATATTTCGGCCGACCTGACCGAGATGGCGCAGACCGCAGTAGCCATTGTATCAGCCGGGATCAAATCCATCCTTGACATCGGTCGCACGCTCGAATACCTGGAAACGCTGGGTATCCCCGTGGTAACGATCGGACAGGACGCCTTTCCCGGCTTCTACTCCAGCGACAGCGGACACCGATCCCCCCTGCGGATCGATACCCCTGAAGCGATCGCTGCATTGCTCCATACCAAGTGGTCACTGGGCCTGACGGGTTCTGTGTTGATAGCCAACCCGCTTCCTAAAGGACAGGATATACCCGCAGAAGTAATGGAGTCACATATTGAGGCCGCCATCCGGGCCGCCGAAACACAGGGGATACGCGGAAAAGAGGTGACCCCCTTTCTCCTGCAGTATATCGCCGAAAACACCCACGGGGAAAGCCTGGAAACCAATATAGCACTTATCAAACACAATGCTAAAACGGGAGCGGCCATCGCTAGGGCCTATACGAAAGACTCCGATACCGCGTTATAGGTCCATGCGAACAGCCCTTCCCGTCCTGATCCTGCTTTACAGCACAACCCTGATTTCTTGCAAGGACCCGGAACCTGTACCTGCGCATACGGCCAATAAGCCCTCTGTTAAACGGGTGGTGAAACTCCTCCCGATCGGAAAAACCGACCCCTCTTTTGTCCGGTCCGTTCATCAACAGCTCCAACAATACCTGCCCGGAACCCAACTGCTGCCACCCGAAAAAATGCCGGCACATGCCTACTTCCGGCCGCGCAACCGATACCGCGCCGACAGCCTGATTCACTGGATGAGAAGCAAAGCCGGTCCGAATGAAGTCATTGCCGGGATCACACAACAGGATATCAGCGCAACCAAGGGAACCAATCCCGACAGCGGGGTCATGGGTCTCGGATTTCAGCCGGGCCCGGCCTGTGTGGCCTCGTCCATCCGGTTGCGGAATAAATCAGCTTTTATAAAAATACTGGTACACGAACTGGGCCACACCTCCGGCCTGCCGCATTGTCCGGTAAAAACCTGTTTCATGCGCGATGCCAATGGCGGTAACCCCACGGCGGAAGAAACCGGTTTCTGTCCCTCCTGCAAGGCCTTCCTGATCAAGGATGGCTGGAATCTGTAAGTCGGGAATCATTCGCGGGGGATTCCGTAATTTCCCGGAAACCGTGACGGCATGATCCGCATCTATGTGGCCGGACTGGTGATCCTGGTATCGGCTATCGCCCTGAACCTATTGGCACAGCAACTATCCGTCATGGGGTGGTATGAATTCCTCACCCGCCTGCAAAAAGAAGGCAAGCAGCTTTTTCGGTCGATGAAAGCGGTCGACCCCCTTTGGCTTTTCCTGATCTATCCGCTGCTGTTGGGGGCATCGGGCTGGGGGGGATTCCGCCTGGGCGAATGGCTGCGGCCCTAAATACCCAACCCGCATGTCACAAACAGAGGATGTGACCATATTGATACTGGCCGGAGGACGCAGCTCGCGCATGGGGCAGGATAAAGGATGGCTGCCCTTTCGGGGGCGGCCGCTCGTTGAATCTGTGATCGGTGCTGCCCGCACCATCGGTTCAAAGATCCGGCTGATCACCGCAAACCCGGCATACGAATCACTCGGCTATCCTTGCCACGAAGACGAAATAACCGGTATGGGCCCCCTGGGAGGTATTCTTTCGGGATTGCGGCTATCGGATACGCGTAAGAACCTGGTACTGGGGTGTGATATGCCCTTTCTCTATCATAATTTATTGGCTTCTTTGGTCGAAGCGGCCGGTGAGGAGGATGTGCTGCTGACAGAACACCGGGGTAAGGCTGAACCCCTTTGCAGCGTGTATGATGTGCGTTGCATTCCGACCATCGAGGGCGCCCTGAAGGCCGGCCGCCTGAAAGTCACCGATGCTCTGGAACAATTGAACGTGCGAACCATCAGCTTTGATGATGCGCCGTGGTTCCGGTCCGATTCGTTCGCCAACCTGAACACACTGGAAGCGTTGCAGAAATACGATCAGTAACCGAAAAACGAAACCACTTGTCGAACATGCCGAACACCGATCTGGCCATCGCCCAAGCCGCTCCGATCCGCCACATCAAAGAGATCGCCGCCCGCATAGGTATAACCGAAGAGGCGCTGGAGTTTTACGGAAAATACAAAGCCAAGCTACCCTTGCACCTGATCGATGATGGTCGCGTCAAAAAAAGCAAGTTGATCCTGGTGAGCGCCATCAGTCCTACTCCCGCCGGTGAAGGGAAGACGACGACCACCGTAGGGCTTTGCGACGGGCTCAACCGGATCGGGAAACGAACGATCGCCGTACTGCGCGAACCCTCGCTGGGACCCGTTTTCGGGATCAAAGGAGGTGCCGCGGGCGGGGGCCATGCACAGGTGATCCCCATGGAAGACATCAACCTGCATTTCACAGGCGATTTCAACGCGGTGGAGAAGGCGAACAACCTGCTGGCCGCATTGATCGACAATAACATCCAGAGCAAGACCCGCAACCTGGACATCGATCCGCGCACGGTTCTATGGAAGCGTGTAATGGATATGAACGACCGCTCACTCCGGAATACCATCATCGGACTGGGAGGAACTGCCAACGGGGTGCCGCGGTCTGACGGCTTCAACATTACCCCCGCCTCCGAGGTGATGGCCATCCTGTGTATGGCAAAAGATATCGACGACCTGAAGGAGCGTCTCGGTCGGATCCTGATCGGCTTCACACGGAGCGGCAATCCGGTATTTGCGAAGGACCTGCAGGCACAGGGTGCCATGGCCATCCTGCTCAGGGAGGCAATCAAACCCAACCTGGTCCAAACGCTCGAGGGGAATGCAGCCATCCTGCACGGAGGTCCCTTCGCAAATATCGCACAGGGCACAAACACCATCCTGGCCACCAAGATGGGTCTCTCCCTGGCCGATCACGTGGTAACGGAAGCCGGATTCGGAGCCGATCTGGGAGCGGAAAAATTCATGAACATCAAATGCGGGTACGGCGGACTGAAACCCCATGCAATGGTTTTGGTGGCCACGATCCGTGCCCTGCGGCATCACGGCGGTGCCAAGAAAACCGAATACCATGTGCCCAGCCTTGAAAAAGTGATCCGGGGATTTGAGAACCTGGAAAAACACATGGAGAACTGCAAGAAATTCGGACTGACCCCGGTGGTGGCCATCAACCGGTTCTCGACCGATACGGAGGAGGAGATGCAGTACGTGAAACAGCGCTGCTCCGAACACGGCGTCAGCGCCCTGATCAGCGACTGCTGGGCCCGGGGAGGTGACGGGATGACCGAGATCGCAGCGGCTGTGGCCGAAAGCATCGATAGTGGAGAAAACGCGTTCCGTCCGTTGTATGACTGGAGCCTGCCGGTGGAGGAAAAGATCGCGACCATCGCGCGAGAGATCTACGGGGCCGAAGGGGTGGACTATAGCCCCAGAGCAAAGGAGGGGTTGAAAATGATCCGCGAACTGGGTTTCGATAGGTTGCCGGTGTGCATGGCCAAGACACAAAAATCGTTCTCCGACAACGAAACCCGCATCGGCCGGCCACGGAATTTCCGAGTGACCGTACGGGAGTTTGAATTTGCAGCGGGTGCCGGGTTCGTTATTCCCATCCTGGGCGATATGATGCGGATGCCGGGCCTTCCGGCGATCCCGGCATCGGAGGGAATGGATATCGACGGGTCGGGGAAGATCACGGGGCTCTCCTGATACCACCCGCCCAATTGTAGGAGGGAAAACGTAAATTTGGTACATGCGTCATGCGGTGGTTTCCTCGGTTCGGATCGTGAAAATATCGGCCCCCGATCCCGGTGCGTCTGTTTTCTCGAGCGTGGAAGCCGATGACCTGCTGGCCGTGGAGGAGCCGCTGGAGATCGGACTGGTGCATGGCCCCGTATCCGACCGCAAGCTTAAAAGCCTCTCGGTGACCATGTGCACCCCGGGTAACGATACGGAGCTGGCCGTCGGGTTCCTGTTCACCGAAGGGATCATCCGGTCCAAAAATGATATCGTGTCGGTGAACGAAACGGAAACAGAAAAGGGGCGTCAGGTATTGGTGGCACTTCAACCCGGATGCTCCTTCGATCCCGCGCGCATCGAACGTCACTTCTACACAAGCTCCAGCTGCGGCGTCTGCGGAAAGACCTCGATCGAAGCGGTAAAACAGTCGTTGCCCGGAACCCAAAAACCGGACGGGCTTCAAGTCGCCGCAAGGGTGATTGCACAACTGCCGCAATCGCTGCGGGAACACCAGAACGTATTCCGGGAAACCGGCGGGTTGCATGCAGCCGCTTATTTCGAGACCGGCGGAAACCTCCTGCTCACACGGGAAGATGTGGGGCGTCACAATGCACTCGATAAACTCGTGGGCGCTGCACTGGAAGCCGGTAAGATCCCGCTCGATAACGGTATTTTGTTGCTGAGTGGGCGAGCAAGCTTTGAGCTGATCCAAAAGGCCGCGATGGCAGGGATCCGCATCGTGTGCGCCGTAGGCGCACCCTCAAGCCTTGCGGTGGAACTTGCCGGCGAAAACGGGATGACCCTCGTGGGCTTTCTGCGCGACGGCCGATTCAATATTTACTGCGGCGCAGCACGCATCAATGCTAAAACATGAAGATCCGCATCAGAGGAAATTCGATCCGATACCGACTGACGCGCACCGATGTGTCACGCATGGGCACAGACGGTGTGGTGGAGGAAACCACCCGGTTCCCTGACGGGAACCGATTCCACTACCGGCTGGAGCGCTCCGCAGCTATCAAAGAGCTGCAGGCTACATACGCGGAGAACCGGATCACCCTGCTCATTCCCGATGACCGTGTCAGGGAGTGGACCGGTAGCGAGATCATCGGTTTCCGGCACCTTGTGCCCCTTCCCGATGGATCGGAACTGCTGCTGCTGGTAGAAAAGGACTTTGCCTGCCTCGACCATACGCTGGAGGACCAGAGCGACAATTATCCAAACCCGAACAAGACCTGCTGAAACCCAATCGAAGCGCATGTCAAAGAACCTGAGTCATCTGGCGGGAAGAAGGGGGGTGGACAACACGCTCTTCGAAGCCCTCGGGCTCGCTGCCCGTCAGGAGGGCACACCCGATCCCTCCCGTATGGAGGCGTTGGCCGAAGCATTCCTGATGGGAAAGGCCAATGTGTACGGCGCCACTAGTTTTTATGATTTCCTGCGGGAGGAGAACCGCGGAAAAAGGGTATACATATGTAACGGAAGCGCCTGCATGACAGCGGGTACCCAGCCGGATCTGCGTAATAAATTACGGCAGCGATTCGCCGATCCGGAGATCGGGGAAATGTGCTGCCTGGGCCGTTGTCACGAGAATGCTGCCTTCTATCTGGACGGACACAATTATTCCGGCAGCGATATCGATACGATGGATTGGGAGACGGCCGATCGGAAGCCCTCGGCTGAAACGTACCGTGTAGGAACAAAAGGTACCCCGGTTCTGACGGCTCCCGCACCGGGCGTTGATACGTATGAATCCCTCTGGAGATCCATACTGGCTCGTAAGCCGGACGAACTGCTGCACGAACTCCGTGTGTCGGGTTTACGGGGACGCGGGGGCGCCGGATTCCCCATCGCCATCAAGCTGGATGGCTGCCGCAACGAAACGGATCCCGTCAAATTCATCGTTTGCAATGCGGACGAAGGTGATCCGGGCGCCTACAGCGACCGCTACCTGCTGGAACGACAACCGCACCGGGTGCTCCTGGGGATGATGGTCGCCGGTTACATCACGGGGGCAACGACAGGGGTTGTGTATATCCGGGGCGAGTACCCCGAGGCCATCCGGATCACCGAAGAGGCTGTGCGCGAATTCGAGGCAAAGGGATTAACGGGAGAATCGATACGGGGAACAGAATTCCGCTTCCGATTCAAGATCATTGCCGCACAGGGAGCTTATATCTGCGGGGAGGAGACCGCCCTGCTGTCCAGTATCGAAGGGCAGCGCCCCGAGGTTCGGGTGCGTCCGCCCTATCCGGTGCAACAGGGCCTTTTCAACAAGCCCACCGTGGTGAACAATGTGGAAACCCTGGCTTGTATCCCTTTCATTGTCGAACAGGGCGGAGCGGCCTTTGCGTCTATCGGTTCGGGACGATCGACGGGAACGAAACTGATGTCCCTGGACGGGTTCTTCCGGAATCCCGGCATCTATGAAGTAGATATGGGCGTGCCGCTGCAAACCGTAATTGATGAATTGGGCGGTGGATTTCGCGAGCCGGTCAAAGCCCTGCATATCGGAGGGCCGCTGGGCGGCCTGGTTCCCGTGGAAAAGATCGCGGCGCTTACCGTTGATTTCGAATCCTTTCAGCAAAACGGATTCCTGCTCGGTCACGCATCCATCGTGTGCCTGCCCGTAGGATTTCCTATAATACGATATCTCACCCACCTGTTCCGGTTCACCGCACATGAAAGCTGTGGTAAATGTTTCCCCTGCCGGATCGGATCGACGCGCGGATATGAGCTGCTGGAGCGGGCACAGGAAACGGAGTACCGGATCGACCGACAACTTTTTGAAGACCTTGTTGAAACGCTGGAGACCGGTTCTTTGTGCGCACTCGGTGGCGGGCTGCCCCTGCCCATCCGAAATGCCCTCCATTATTTTGAGAACGAGCTGGCGCCCTACTTTAAAAAACAGTGACCATGGGAATCGTGTACCGAAAAGAGATCAAACCGGAAACCAATGGAACCACAGCCCACTTTGGTTGGGGTGAAGGGGCGCCCATTGCCTATATAAACGACCAACCCTTCGATATTAGATCCGGGGAAACCATTCTGGAGTTTCTGCGCCGCCATCGGGGTGCCAAGAGCGTACCCACCCTATGCGATGCCCCGAATCTCGATCCCTTCGGTGCCTGCCGGGTCTGCAGTGTGGATGTTTCCCTCTCGGCGGGCGGTACCGCGAAAGCCTTCGCCTCCTGCCACACACCCGTGACCGCCGATACATATATTTACCCCGACTCGCCCCGCATCCAGAAATTACGCCGCAACATTATCGAACTGGTGCTGACCGACCATCCGCTCGACTGTCTCACCTGTGAGGTGAACAACAACTGCGAGTTGCAGTCCGTGGCAGCTGACGTAGGGATCCGGAGCGTGCGTTATCCGGAAGGAAAAAATCACCTGCTCCGCGAAAAGGACCTGAGCCATCCCTACATGACATCGGACCTGTCAAAATGCATCAACTGTTTCCGCTGCGTACGTGCCTGTGATGAGGTACAGGGTCAATTCGTGCTGAGCATGGCGGGCCGTGGATTCGACAGCCACATCATCAAGGGATCGAACGAGTCTTTCATGGAAAGCGATTGCGTCAGCTGCGGCGCCTGTGCCCAGGCGTGTCCCACCAGCGCCATCAGCGATGTCTTCGAATCGAAATCCGTTCAGTTCGATGAAAAAGTGCGTACCGTATGTACCTATTGCGGTGTGGGATGCAACCTCGAGGTAAAAGTGAGTGCAGGTGAGATCCGCTCCATACAAGCCCCGTATGACGCGGCGGCAAACGGGGGTCATACCTGCCTGAAGGGCCGCTATGCCTTCTCGTTCTACAACCACGCCGAACGGATCCGGACCCCCTTGATCAGGCAGGGAGAAGAATTTGTTGCGGTCAGCTGGGAGGAAGCCTATGACTTCATTGTGGACAAACTGGAGGACATCCGGTCGCAGCACGGTCCCGATGCCATTGCCGGGATCTCTTCGGCCCGCTGCACCAACGAAGAGAACTATCTCATGCAAAAATTTATCCGTGCGGTGATCGGAACGAATAATATCGATAGCTGCGCGCGGGTCTGCCATTCGCCTACCGCCATCGGCATGCAGCGAACCTTCGGGACCGGAGCGGCGACCAACTCCATCGCGGACCTGCAGTACACCGACTGTATGTTCGTGATCGGCGCCAACCCGACCGACGCACATCCGGTTACCGGAGCCAAGATGAAGCAACAGGCGATACAAGGAAAAACCCTAATCGTCGCCGATCCGAGACGAACGGAGCTGGCCCGTTATGCGACCTATCACCTCCCCCTGCGACCGGGAACCAATGTAGCCCTCCTGAATATGATGTTGTATTACATCATTTCGGAGGGGCTCGAAGACAAAGGTTTCATTGAATCACGCACGGAAGGATATGAAGCATTCCGGGAATCCATTCGTGGGCTCAACATCGATGAGTTGGCTCGGGTTACCGGTGTCGATAAGATGCTGGTGCGAGAGGCGGCGATCGCCTATGCCACGGCAACGAACGCCATGTCGTTCCACGGATTGGGCGTAACCGAACATTCGTATGGTACCTACGCCGTCATGCTGATCGCCGACCTGGCCATGATCACCGGAAATATCGGGCGGCGCGGTGTGGGCGTGAATCCGCTGCGCGGACAGAATAATGTTCAGGGAGCAGCCGACATGGGGTGCCAGCCTTATCAGGGGGCCGGATACCTCGATGTGACCAACCCCGAGGTGCATCGCATGTATGAATCATTTTATGGGGCCCGTCTTCCCCTCCATGCCGGCTTGAAGATCCCGGAGATGTACGATGCCGCTCTCGCAGGCGGTCTGAAAGCGCTATGGGTGATCGGAGAGGATATGGCCCAGACCGATCCGAACACCCAACACGTGGTGAAGGCCCTTCAACAACTGGACCTGTTCGTGGTGCAGGAGCTGTTCATGACGGAAACAGCGAAGCTGGCCACTGTGATTTTGCCGGGCGCCTCCTTTCTGGAAAAGAGTGGAACGTTCACCAACGGCGAGCGTCGGATACAGCGGGTGAATCGGGTGGTAGACCCGCTTCCGGGGACCAGGTGCGATGGGCAGATACTCGTAGATGTCATGAACCGAATGGGTTACCGGCAGGCGGATTATGATCCTGCGCTGGTGCTGGAAGAAATCGCCCGGGTAGTCCCCTTCTTCGCTGGCGTTAACTGGGAGGAGTTGGGCCATAACGGAAAGCAGTGGCCCGTTCGGCCGGATGGAACGGATACGGAGATCCTCCACAAGGACAGTTTTACGAGAGGCAAAGGTCGTTTCCAGTTCAAGGAATTCATCGAATCACAGGAGATCGTTGAACACGGCAAGGAGTACCCTTACATCATCACAACGAATCGTGAACTGGAGCATTATAACTGCGGTGCTATGACCCGCCGCACGCGGAACATCGAGATCCTGACCGAAGATGTGCTGCTGATCCACCCCGCCGACGCGGGGCAACACCGAATTGCCGAGGGTGATATGGTCTGCGTGGAAACGGCACGAGGCAAGGCGGACATCCGGGCCCGTATCACCGATGAAGTGCGTCCGGGGGTACTGAGCACCACCTTCCACTTTCCCGAGATCATGCTGAACAACATAACATCCAGCATCAGTGATACCGAAGCAATGTGCCCGGAATACAAGGTGGTAGCCTGCCGGATACGGAAAAGCCGGGGGAAATACAAGGGTGCAGCTGAATCAAAGACGGTACAGGAATAGTTTTCTTTTAAAAACGATCAGGACAACCGAAGGGTCTGTTTTCCCTCCTTCCATTCAAGGAAGGGGATCTCTTGCACGATCTTTGATCGGTATTGCTCCCGAAACGCGGGTGCCAGCAACTCCCGTACGACCACCAGGAGCTGCCCGCGAAACCCATTCAGCAACACATCAAAGGCGGGCTGGAAACCGTCTCCTTCCCGCTCGAGCCTGCCCCACTCATCGAAAAGGAAAACTTCAGGTTGGTTTAGAATCGCCCCGCGCGCCAGAACCAGACCGGACTCAAATGCGGATTGCAGCAGGTGAAAGCGCCCCACCGATTGGGTATCGGTTCCCGGTGTCTGACTCTCATAGGGGTGGTAGGTACGTTCCGCCACATTAAAAAACTGCTTGCGCTCGCCGATCGTGGGCGTCAAAAAGCCGCAGGCATCTCTTCCTACGGACCAGCGAAGGAGGTGGTGCGACTTACCGGTTTGTATCGGGCCCGTTAGGAGGTGGATGTGGGGTTTCATGAAACACATTGAAAAAGATGGACAGGAAGAGAAACTGGCGCAATCGGCCAATCCCACGGTGCGAGCCCGAATGGTGCCAGGCACTCCGGAAATTGTTTCGGATTCGTGGAAACTCGTCCTGAATCATTTGTACGCGGGATCGGTTTCGGCGCAGCCAGATCCCCATGAAAAAGCGGAGGGATATGGGAAGTACCAACCCGAAGAAGAGAAGCAGCGCAACGACGCGCAACAGATACTCCAAACCCGGATCGGACTCCCAGAAGAGAATGAGGGCGACCACCACGAGGAAGAGCACCATTCCGGCATGGCGCAAATACCTGGAGCGGGAGCGGTTTGGGGGTTCGTTTGACGGGAGCTGAACCGGGAAGGCGTCGGCCGGAACCTGACGAACCTGGCGGATGAAGCGCCAGCACCAGATCGCCAAAACGACACCCCAGAAAAGATATACAAGAAGGTAGAGTCCCAGAAACACAAAAACACCCACCTCTGCATCGTTGCCGAACCCGAGAAAATCGCGCGAAATACGTAGGAGTCCATCCCAAAGCTCACGCCCGAAAATGACTGCGGCCATAACAGGCTTCTGGACGGCGTTTTCAGCCATTACAAGAATGGAATAAAGCAGGATTGTGGAACGGTTTACCCCGAAAGTCTGATACAACACGATAGCAAGCAATCCCTGAAAACAGACGGCCACATAAGCCCCGATGGGCGATTGTGGGCTAAGAGCAAACTTCACCAGAAGCACCGTTCCGAGGGCCGTAACCAGCCGCGCGGTACGATTCTCTGGCTGGAGCGCCAGAAATGTATTGATCAGGACCGAGAGGCCACCGATCAAAAAACCCGTAAGCGGGATGTGGAGGGCATGCATCAATCCTCCCAGACCCGCCTCGGCAAAGCACCAGGTGGCAACAAGCCGGTGGGTTGTAGTGGTGTGGGTCATGATAAAGCGCGTCTAAAAGTATCGATTTCCCCTGTTGAAACCGGCTTGCCGGCTCCCCGATACGTGTTACTACGTAGAAAATGCGGTATAAATCCATCGATTTTCAAAAACGCTTGGCATGGAAGGGTGGTCTCTCTGGGGGGGTGATTAGTTTTACACCATCAACAACGACCGAATCATGCCATCCTGATAACCCGGTCCGATATCCCTTGATCCCCCTATTCAATACCTTTTGATATAACCAGATCCCGTCCTGCTGAAAAACAGTTACGTGGTCCAAAAGAAACAGATCCGGCCGAATCGGCCGGATCTGTTCTATTAGAAGGGTTTTCCAAATCGGTTATTACCGATTTTTCATGAATCCCCTGATCAGTGGGTGGGGTGTCCGTATTCCTACGTAGCGATCCTCCGTTAAAGTATGTGAATATCGAAAAGGATGATCCAGATCTTTGGTACGGGGTATCGGGGGGTCGTATGTTTGTATCAGCA